>JBIODO010000095.1:0-11385 GCA_044445225.1 Burkholderiales bacterium | reverse complement strand
GAAGTCGTAGCCGACGTAGGTCTGCACGCCGAGGTTCACATTGCCGAACAGGCCGTACGGCTCCGACACGAAATGCGGGTTGGTGCCCCAGATCAGCTTGGTCACGTCCTCGAGGATCAGGAACATCGCGTAGGTCACGAGTACCAGCAGCACCTCGTCGCGGCCGTAGAAAAAGCGCAGCAGGCCGCGCTCGGTGAGCGGGGCCACCAGCGCCGCCACGGCGACAGCCGCCAACAACAGGGCCACCAGCGAGAAGGCGGGCGCCCACTGAAGGCTCGCCCCCCAGCCGACGAAGCTGGCCGCTGCGTAGGCGCCGAGCGCATAGAAACTGCCGTGCGCGATGTTCAGGATCTTGAGCACGCCGAACACCAGCGTCAGCCCGAGGGCGACGATGAACAGCCAGGACGCGTAGACCAGACCGTCGATCAGGATGGTGAGCAGTGCGCTCACTGAGGCGTCACTGGCACTTGGCGCCGGGGAAGCCGGCCTTGATCCACTCTTCCGATTTCATGCCGGCCGGCGGGTTGACGCATTCGGCGTTGAAGCGCTGGATGTCCTCGAGCACCACCATCTTCTTGGCCGCGTCGTAGCGCGTCTTGCCGATCGCGGTTTCCTGGATCGCCTGGTGTCCGTCGCCGAGTGCCATGCGGATGCGGCCCGCGGGCGAATCCCATTCGAGGCCCTTGAGCGCGGCAGCCAGCTGTTCGGGCGACGGCTTCTTGCCGCCGTTGGCCGCCATCGCTTTCTCGACCGCGAGCTTCAAACCGAGCAGCGACTGCACCATGCGGTATGGCGCCTGCACCGGGTAGACGTTGTAGGCCTTGCTGTAAATGTCCCACCACCAGTCGTTGAGCGCCGACTTCGGCGACATCTGGCCATAGGCACCGCGTGCGCCGAGGATCACGCCGTCGGGCATCTTGTCGCCCAAGCCCGGCAACACGTGGTCGGCGGCCGAGAACACCACCTGCGTGCGCTTGAACAAGCCGCGTGGGCCGGCCTGCAGGATGAAGGCTTGCAGGTCGCCACCCCACAGGCTGGAGTGCGTGACGTCGGCGGGCTTGGCCATCAACGCGGAAATCTCGGTGCCGTATTGGCCGGCGCCGAACTTGGGCAGCTGGTCTTCGCCGGGCTTGGCCGACGGGTACAGCTTCTCCATCGTCCAGGTGAAGTCCTTCTTCGAATCCTGACCCCAGGCGTAGTCCTGGTTGATCATGTTGAAGTTGTCGATCTTGATGTTGTGCGACTTCAGATAGCGCACCAGCGACACGTTATCCATCGCGGCATGCGAGGCGGTGCGGAACACATAGGTGTACTTGCCGTCTTCGAAGATGCGCGGCGTGCCGCAGTCGTAGAGGATCAGGAACTTCTTCATCTCCTCGGCCACCGGTGCCACCGCCAGGCAGTCGCCTGAGCCGACGTAGCCCACCACCGCGTCGACGTTCTCGCGGTCGTACAGGTTGCGCAGCTCCTGCACCTGCTTGGTGGCACCGCCGTTCTCGTCGACGTAGATCGGCTCGATCTTCACGCCGCCGAAGCCCACCTTGTCGTATGGCGCTGGCGCCTTGCCGCTGTTGAACGCCTCGATCACCACCTTGGCGCCGTTGACCGCCGGGATGCCGAAGCTCTCGGCGGCCTGGCCCGACAGGAAGCTGACGATGCCGAGCTTGAAGGTCTCTTGTGCCTGGGTTGTGCCAAACAGGCACAACGCGGCAGCCCCCGCGATGAGCGATCGAGCGAGGCCGCGGCGCGAGGCCGCCCGAGTTGCTGCTGAAGCCATGTCCGTCTCCTGTGGGTCACCCCGGGCTGGCACGCGTGCCGCCGGCTCATGCGGCGCCCGGTCACGCCAGGGGTGGCCGCCATCTTGCCCGGCTCGAGCGGCGCCGGAACCCGAGGAACCCCTGGGCTTGACGCATCTCAATGGCGCCTGCCGGCGGCATGCCTACAGTAAGCATGTTCGCAAGGAGCGTGGCATGTACAAGAATCTGCTGGTGCCGGTCGACGGCAGTGATCTATCCGAACGCGCGATGCGGGACAGCATCGACTTGGCACGCCAGCTCGGTGCCGCCATCACCGGATTCGTGGCCGAACCCGACATGCCGCTGCCCAACGTGGGCACGCAGCCAACTGCCTATCAACGCCAGCGCGAAGTGCACGAGCAGCGCAGCGACGGGCACGCGCTGGAGGTGCTGGCGCGCTTCGGCGCGATGGCGAGCGAGGCGGGCGTCGAATTCAAGGGCCGACACGCCATCACCGACAGCATCGACACGACGATCGTCAACGTCGCGCGCGAACTCGACTGCGACATGATCGTGATGGTCACGCACGGCCGTGGCGCGTTCGGCGAATTGCTGTTCGGCTCGCACACCAAGAACGTGTTGGCCAAGTGCCAGATTCCGTTGCTGGTGTTGCATTGAATCCCAAGGACTGGCTCGTCGTCGTTCCGTTGGCCACCGGCGTCGTCGGCTGGTGTCCGCCGTACGCGATGCTTGGGTTCTCGACCTGCTCGGTGCCGAAGTCCGCCTGAAGTGCGGCGGCCCGCGCAGCGCGTGGGTCAGGCCGCCTTGGCCTCGCGCAACAGCTCCACCAGGGTGCGCAGGCCGGCCATGTACGACCGCCAGCCGAATCCTTGAACCGTGCCGCGCACGGCCGGCGAGATGATCGAGTGGTTGCGCCACGCCTCGCGCGTCGCGAGATTGGACAGGTGGATCTCGATCACCGGAAACGGCATCGCCTTGATGGCGTCGTGCAGTGGCACGCCATGCTGGGTCAGGCCGGCCGGGTTGAGCAGCGCGCCGTCGACGCTGTCGATGCACGCGTGCAGCTTGTCCACCAGCACACCCTCGTGGTTGGACTGCAGGATGTCCAGCTCGACGCCGAGTTCCTGGGCCAATGCGCCCAGCCGCTCGTTGATCTGCGCCAGCGTGGTGGTGCCGTAGATGTGCGGTTCGCGGCGCCCGAACAGGTTGAGGTTCGGGCCATGCAATACAAGGATCTTCATGGCGGCCTTTCGTGCGGGGCTCTCTACTTTCGCACGCGAGCCAGCTCGTCGTTGTAGAGCTTCACGATGGCAGGGTCGTAGGTCGACGCCATGCGGTCGGTCACCGGCTTGGCGATCTGCGCCATGCGCGCCCGCTCGGCGGGCGCCGGCTCGTTGAACTGCATGCCCTTGGCCTGCAGCTCGCCGACGGCCCGTTGAGCCGCGGCGCGGCTCACCTGCCGCTGGTAGCCGCGGGTTTCGTTGGCTGCCTCGTGCATCCATCGCTGCTCCGCCGGCGACAGGCGATCCCAGAAGCGCTTGCTCACCAGCACGATGTTGGCGGCATAGACGTGATTGGTCGCGCTGACGTACTTCTGCACCTCGAAGAACTTGTTCGACAGGATGACGGCGAATGGATTCTCCTGACCGTCGACGGCCTTGGCCTCGAGCGCGCCGTACAACTCGGCAAACGGCATCGGCACCGGGTTCGCCTTGAAGGCCTTGAAGGTGTCCAGGAACACCGGATTCGGAATCACGCGCAACTTCAGGCCCTCCAGATCCTCCGCCTTGGTGATCGGCCGCTTGCTGTTGGTCACGTTGCGAAAGCCGAGGTCCCAGTAGCCGAGGGCCACCAGGCCTTTCTCGGGCAACTTGGCGAGCAGGGCGGCGCCGAAGGGGCCGTCAAGCAACGCATCGGCCTGCGCGTAGTCGGCCACCGCGAACGGAAAGTCGATCAGCCCGAACTCCTTGACGATGCCGGCCAGCGAGGTGGTGGCCGGTGCCGACATCTCCTGCACTCCGCCCTGCAGCGCCGACTGCTGCTGCATCTCGTTGCCCAGCGTGGAAGCCGGAAACTCCTGCACCTTCAGCTTGCCGCCGCTCTTGGCCGCCAACAGCTCCGCGAAGCGCTTGACGCCGAAGCTCACCGGGTGGTCGGCGTTGTTCAAGTGGCCGAATTTGATCGTCCGCTCCTGGGCGTCCTGCGCGGACGCGGGAAGCGCGAGGGCGACGGCGAGCCAGGCGCCGAGCAAGGGAACAAGGATGGTGCGCAAGAAAGTCTCCTCGGGGTGTGGCGTCATCATAGCGAATTGGAAAATGTTTCCAGAACGGAATGATCTTCCGCACGTACAGTGCGCGCTGGCCGGTCTTTGTCGCCACCATCGATGAGCGCCCACCTGCAACGAAGCCTTCAAGTCCTCGAGAAGCTGGCGGCGGCGCCCGAAGGCTGCTCGCTGTCGTCGTTGTCGCAGCAACTCGGCATGCCGCTCAGCGCCACGCATCGCGTCTTGACGGAGCTCGTGCAGGCCGGCTACGTGCGCCAGGCGCACGAGCAGGGCGTCTACATGCTGACCATCAAGCTGGTGTCGCTGGGCTTGAGTTTCCTGAGCAATTCCGGAGTGGTCGACGTGGCGCAGCCGCTGCTCGACCGGTTGGCGCAGGGCTGCGGCGAACTGGTGCGCCTGGCCGTGCGCGATGGTGATGCGCTGGTGTTCGTCGCCAAGGCGCAAGGGGCTGCGCGCGGACTGCGCTACGACCCCGACATGGGGCTGTCGGTGAAGCTGTCGTGCAGCGCGGCCGGCCACGCGCTGCTGTCCACCCTGACCGACGAGCAGGCGCTCGCGCTGGTGGCCAAGCAGGGGTTCGGCAAACCGGCAGACTTCGGCCCCAGGGCCCCCACCACCGTGAAGGCGCTGCTGGGCTACGTGCGTGCCGCGCGCAAACGTGGCTTCAGCGTCATCGTGGAGGTCTTCGCACCCGGCATGTCGGCCATGTCCGCGCCGGTGCGTGGGCGCGATGGACAGGCCATCGGCGTGGTCACCATCGCCGGACCGTTGGTCAGGCTCACCGAAGAGCGCATGCTCGCGCTGGGGCCGGCGCTGATGGAGACGGCCGCCGACGTGGCCGCCGCCAGCCAGGCGTCGGCGCTGTTCAAGAAGCGGGCTGCCTGATTCGCCGGCGCCCGCGCTGAAGTCCCAGGCGATCGCCGGGCGTGGGCAGCAGCGCCCACTTGCGTTAAGCTGCGCCGCAATGAACGAAACAGTACAAAGACGCCGTGCGGGCACCCCGCTGGCTGGCCGCGCACGCGCTCAGCCCGCGCGCACCAACGACCCGGCGCGCACCATGGCCAACATCCTCGAAGTCGCGACGCGCGAGTTCTCCGACAAGGGCCTGGCCGGCGCGCGCATCGACGAGATCGCCGCCGCCACGCGCACCAGCAAGCGGATGATCTACTACTACTTCGAGAGCAAGGAGGGTCTGTACGTCGCCGTGCTCGAAGAGGCGTATCGCCGCATGCGCGCGATCGAGGCCGAGCTGCACCTCGAAGACCTGCCGCCGGAGGACGCGCTGCGCAAGCTGGTCGGCTTCACGGTGGACTACCAGCTGGCCAACCCCGACTTCATCCGCCTGGTGATGACCGAGAACATCCACCGCGGCGAGTTTCTGGCGCGCAGCCGCTCGATCCAGAAACTCAACGTGCCGGCCATCGAGGGCCTGCGCCGGGTCTACGAGCGCGGCGTGGCAGGCGGCGTGTTCCGCGTCGGCCTGGACCCGATCGATTTGCACATGTCGATCAGCGCGCTGAGCGTGTTCAACGTGGCCAACCGCCACACCTTCGCGCTGATCTTCAAGCGCAACCTCGACGACCCTGCCACGCTGATCGCGCGCCGCGACAGCATCATCGAGATGGTGGTGCGCTTCGTGCGCAAGTAGCCCAGCCCGCGGGACCCCGGCGCATATACCCGACTTGCCAGCCAGGTTTTGACTGGATTGAAAACGAACCAGTTCGTACATTACGGCCGCAGCAGGCGGCGACCGGGGTGAAGTCCGGCGCCCAGTCTGCGCGAGGAGACAAGGCATGAAATCGGCGCTGGACGCCTTTTGCAAGGCGGTGAGCGGTCTGTCCGCGCTGTTGCTGGCGCTGATGGTGGTGCTGGTGTTCGGCAACGTCGTGCTGCGCTATGCACTGAACTCCGGCATCACGGTGTCCGAGGAGGTGTCGCGCTGGCTGTTCGTCTGGCTCACCTTTCTCGGCGCGGTGGTCGCCATCCATGACAACGGCCACCTGGGCACCGACATGCTGATCAGCCGGCTCGGACCGCGCGGTCGGCGCGGATGCCTGGTGCTGGCCCAAGTGGCGATGCTGTACGTCACCTGGCTGCTGTTCTCGGGCAGCCTGGCGCAGGCGCGCATCAACTGGGACGTTGAAGCACCGGTCACTGGCGCATCGGTGGCCATCTTCTACGGCTCGGGCGTGGTGTTCGCGGTGGCCGCGGGCGTGCTGCTGGCCTATCAGCTGTGGCGCACCGTGAGCGGCCAACTGGGCGACGGCGACCTGGTGATGGTGCAGGAGTCGGAAGACCTGGCGCAGGTGGAAGCGCTGCACCTCGGCGAATCCGCCGACGGCAAACGCTGAGCGCAGGAACTGCCCGATGACCGTCGTCATTTTTCTCGGCTCGCTGCTCGCCGCGATGGCGCTGGGCATCCCGATCGCCTATTCGCTGCTGGTGTCGGGCGTCGCGCTGATGTGGCACCTGAACCTGTTCGACGCGCAGATCCTGGCGCAGAACGTGATCAACGGCGCCGACAGCTTTCCGCTGCTGGCGGTGCCGTTCTTCATGCTGGCCGGCGAGATCATGAACGTCGGCGGCCTGTCCAAGCGCATCGTGCAACTGGCGATGACGCTGGTGGGCCACGTGCGCGGCGGCCTCGGCTACGTGACCATTCTCGCCGCCTGCATCATGGCGGCGCTGTCGGGCTCGGCGGTGGCCGACACCGCGGCTCTGGCCTCGCTGCTGCTGCCGATGATGGTGCGCGCCGGCCACGACAAGGCGCGCGCCGGCGGCTTGATCGCCTCGGCGGGGATCATCGCGCCGATCATCCCGCCGTCGATCGGCTTCGTGATCTTCGGCGTCGCTGCCAACGTGTCGATCAGCAAGCTGTTCCTGGCGGGCATTGTGCCGGGCCTGCTGATGGGCGCGTCGATCGCCATCACCTGGTGGTGGGTGGCACGGCGCGACGGCAGTGCACCGCCAACCAAAGCCACCGCCGCCGAGCGCTGGAAGGCGCTGCGCGAATCGACGTGGGCCCTGGGGTTGCCGGTGATCGTGCTGGTGGGCCTGAAGTTCGGTGTCTTCACGCCCACCGAAGCCGCGGTGGTGGCGGCGGTGTATGCGCTGTTCGTCGCCACCGTGATCTACCGCGAGATGAACTGGCGCCAGACGGTGGAGGTGTTCATCACCGCGGCCAAGACCACCGCGGTGATCATGTTCCTGGTGGCCGCCGCGATGGTGAGCGCCTGGCTGATCACGGTGGCCGACATCCCGGCGCAGATGATCTCGCTGCTCGAGCCGTTCATGGGCAACCAGACGCTGCTGCTGATCGCCATCATGGTGCTGGTGATGGCGGTGGGCACCGCGATGGACATGACGCCCACCATCCTGATCATGACGCCGGTGCTGATGCCGGTGGTCAAGGCCGCCGGCATCGACCCCGTCTACTTCGGCGTGCTGTTCATCATCAACAACGCGATCGGCCTGGTGACGCCGCCAGTGGGCACCGTGCTCAACGTGGTGGCTGGCGTCGGCCGCATGAAGATGGACGACGTCACGCGTGGCGTCGTGCCGTTCATGTGCGCCGAATTCGCCGTCATGTTCCTGATGGTGTTCTTTCCGCAGCTGGTCACCGTGCCGGCCAAGTGGTTCTCCGGCTGACGCCTGCCCCGCCGCCTCTCTCGACACAACCCCAAAGGAGACAACCGATGAAACGTTCGACGCTGCTGCAATGGCTGGTGATCGCCACCGCATTCGTCCTGGCCGGTGCCGCACAGGCGCAAGACAAGACCTTCAAGCTGGCGCTGCAAAACCCCAAGGGCCACCCGCTGGAGTTGGGCGCGAGCAAGTTCGCCGAACTGGTGGCCACCAAGACGGGCGGCAAGATCAAGGTCAACGTGTTCCCCGGCGGCACGCTGGGCGGCGATGCGCCCAACGTATCGGCCGCGCAGGGCGGCACGCTCGAGTTCGTGCTGTTGAACTCGGGCATCCTGGCCTCGCAGGTGAAGGACTTCGAGGTCTACGACTTCCCGTTCATGTTCGCCAATGCCAAGGAGGCCGACACGCTGGTCGATGGCGCCTTCGGCCAGAAGCTGCACGCCAAGCTGGCCGACAAGGGCCTGGTCGGGCTGGCGTACTTCGAGCTGGGCTTTCGCAACATCACCAACAGCAAGCGGCCGATCAACACGGTGGACGACATCGCCGGCCTGAAGCTGCGCGTGATCCCCAACGCCATCAACGTCGACTGGGTCAAGGCGCTCGGTGCCAACCCGACTCCGCTGGCCTTCCCGGAGCTGTATGCCGCGCTCGAGCAGAAGGCGGTCGACGGCCAGGAGAACCCGCTCAGCGTGATCCTGGCCAACAAGTTCTTCGAGGTGCAGAAGAACCTGGCGATCACCAATCACCAGTACAACCCGCAGTCGCTGATTTTCAGCAAGAAGGTGTGGGACAGCCTGAGTGCCGACGAGAAGAAAGCCGTGCAGGACGCCGCCAGCGAGGCCGCCATCTACCAGCGCCAGGTCAACCGCGAAAAGGCTGCGGGCGATCTCGACGCGCTGAAAAAAGCCGGCATGCAGGTCACCGAGCTGTCGCCCGCCGAGCAGGCCAAGCTGCGCGACAAGCTCAATCCCGTGGTCGAAAAGCACGGCGCTGCGATCGCCGCCACGGTGGCCGAGATGCAGGCCGAGCTGGCCAAGCTGCGCAAGTGAGCGTGGAGTCGCGCCGATGGTAGCCGGGGCCAACGACATCGCCGCCGCATCGCCTGGCCCCAACGCGCCGCCGGCGCCGCGCAAGCTGCTGATCGGCCTGATCGGCGCCGGCATCCAGCACTCGCTCTCGCCGGCGATGCACGAGCAGGAGGCGCGCCAGCAGGGCCTGCGGCTGCACTATCAACTGATCGACGTCGAGCGCAGCGCCGACGGCGCTGCCGCGCTGCCGCGCTTGATCGACGCCGCCCGCACGATGGCCTTCGCCGGCCTGAACATCACCTACCCTTGCAAGCAAGCGGTCATTCCGCTGCTCGACGCGCTGTCCGACGAGGCGGCCGCGATGGGCGCCGTCAACACGGTGGTGTTCGACAACGGCCGCGCCATCGGCCACAACACCGACGGCTCGGGCTGGGCCTGGGGCTTTCGCCGCACGTTGCCCGAAGCCGACTTGTCGCGCGTGGTGCTGCTGGGCGCCGGCGGCGCCGGCTCGGCGATCGCGCACGCAGCGCTGCGCCTGGGCACGCAACACTTGACGCTGGTCGATCCCGACGCGTCGCGCTCGGTCGCGCTTGCCGACGAACTGAACAAGCGCCACGGCGGCGCCCGTGCCCGCGGTGGGCTCGGTGCCGAGGCGGCCCTGGCCGATGCGACCGGGTTGATCCATGCCACCCCCACCGGCATGGCCAAACTGCCCGGCCTGCCGCTACCGGCCAGCCTACTGCGCAGCGGCCTGTGGGTGTCGGAGATCGTGTACTTCCCGCTCGAGACCGCGCTGCTCGCCGCGGCACGCCGTGCCGGCTGCGCGGTGTGCGACGGCGGCACGATGGCCGTGGGCCAGGCGGTCGGCGCGTTCCGTCTGTTCACCGGCCTGGAACCCGACGCCGAGCGCATGCGGCAGCATTTTCTCGACCTGATCGCGCCGCTCGACGTGGCGCGATCGAGTTGACGACTTGAATGCATCGAAACACCCACCGAGGAGACGTTCCATGTCGATCGAGCCGTGCAGCGGACGCGTGAATCTCGTCGTCAGCCGTCTGCGTCGCAGCCTGACGTGGGCGCTCGGTCTGTCTTCGGCCGCGCTGCTGGCCGCCTGCAGCAGCACGATGCCGATGGCCACACAGCCGCTGGGCTGCGACGACGGCATCAAGGCCGCGTTCAAGCCCGACGGCAGCACCACGGTGATCGCGGTCCGGCTAATCAAGAAGGGCGAGGCGCTGGTCGCGCAGGATTCGCCGGCGCCGATCACGGCCGCCGCCGACATGTGCCTGGTGAAGCTGCTGGTCGGGCCCGGCGCCACCGCCGAGGGCGACAAGACGGCGCGCTCGTATTCCGAAGGCATCGGCATCGAGGTGTGGCTGCCCACGCTGGCCAACTGGAACGAGCGCATCCGCAACTACGGCGGCGGCGGCTGGGTCGGCGGCGGCCACCGCTACGCCGACAAGATCGGCAGCAAGGTGCCGGCGATCGTCAATGCCAACATGGGCTACGCATCGGGCACCACCGATGCCGGCCAACCGTGGTACCAGGACGGGTCGTTCGCGTTTCTGTCCAACGGCAAGATCAACACCGAGTCGTTTCGCGACTTCACCACGCGCGCGATGGTCGAGCAGGCCGTCAAGACGAAGGCCCTGGTGAATCGCTACTACGGCAAGGCGCCGAAATACACCTACTACGACGGCCATTCGCAGGGCGGGCGCCAGGGTCTGAAACTCATGCAGGAGTTCCCCGATCTGTACGACGGCTACCTGATCGGCCAGCCCTTGATCAGCGCGCCGCTGGTCGGCACCAGCGCGCTGTACACGCAGATCGTGATGAAGACCGAGCTCGGCTACACGGCCGTCAACAAGGCCGAGGCGGCGGCGTTCGCCAAGAAAGTCGATGCCGCCAACCGGCGCGCGGTGGCGCAGTGCGACAAGGCAGGGCTCGGCTACCTGCTCGACCCGTTCAGCTGCGACTACGACCCCACGCGCGACGCTGTCACGCTGTGCAGTGGTGTCGCCGGCAACGGCGTCACCGGCAGCAATGGCGATGCAGCCGCGTGCATGAGCCTGAAGGAGGCCGCCGCGCTCAACAAGATCTGGTACGGCGCCACGCCCGATGGCAGCTGGGATCCCAACCAGAGCGTCGACAGCCGCAGCGGCAAGTCGCTCGGCGCCAAGCAAACATGGTGGACCTTCACCAAGAGCGCTGCGATCGGCGGCCAGATCACCAGCGCGCCCACCGATGGCGTGGCGCTGGCGCTGCAAGACGTCCGCTACGCCGCCGACGCCAGCGCCACTTCGGCGATCCCGATCACCAACACCTCTACCGCCGTGCGCAACAAGTGGCTGGAGCTGGACTACGCCGCGCTGGCCGAGGCGACGCGCAAATACATGGCGGCCCAATCCACGCTGTTCAGCCAGTACAGCACCGACGTGGCCGACCTGCACAAGCTGCGCGACTTGAACCGCAAGGTGATCGTGTACAGCGGGCTGGTCGACGATGCGATTCCGCCAGCGGGCAACATCCGCTACCACGAGCGCGTGGCAGCGGCGATGGGCGGCCACGCCGAGGTGCAGAAATTCATGCGCATGTACCTGGTGCCGGGTGCCGCGCACAGCTCGCAGGGCCGTGCCTACACGGTGAGCGGCAACAACAACACAGTGCCGCT
>JBIODO010000094.1:0-11645 GCA_044445225.1 Burkholderiales bacterium | reverse complement strand
GGCCGGAGCCGGATGACGGCACTGCGTCACCAGCGCACCGGTGCAGGCCAATAGCGTGCGACGATGTGCATCGAACCGAAGGAGCTGCATCCAAATGAGGGCGTTGAGCGGACCCGATGGGACCTTCCTCTTCCTGGAGACGAAGGAGACGCCGATGCACGTGGCGTCACTCCATCTGTTCGATCTGCCGGCCGGCTACGCGGGCGACTTCCATGCCGACATCAAGCGGCAGATGCGACGGCGTCTGCGAATCGCCCCGGTCCTCACGCGCAAGCTTGCGCCGATGCCGCTGCAGTTTGCCAACCCCGTGTGGGTTGATGACGACCGGCTCGATCTGGACTATCACGTGCAGCGAGTGACGCTGCCGAGCCCTGGCTCGCGGGCGCAGTTCGAGGATTACGTCGGTCGCCTGCACTCGGAGTTGCTGGACCGCAACCGCCCGCTGTGGCGCATCGCCGTGATCGACGGCCTGCAATCGGGGCAGGTGGCCTACTACTTTCAGGTCCACCATGCGGTGGTCGACGGGCAGGCCGGAGTGCTGTTGGCGCGGGCGCTGTTCGACCTGACGCCGACGCCGCAGCCACTGCCACGCGGGGCTGGGCCCCATGGCGAGCATCCCGGGATGGCCGAACTCGCCGCGGCTGCGCTGAAACACGACGCCGGCCAGTACATCAAGCTCGTGCGGCACCTGCCCGACGTGGTGAAGACGCTGGCCGGCCTGTTCGGCGGCGCGCCCGCCGCGACGCGCAGCCAGATCGGGCAGAACTTCTCGTTTGGCCCCAAGACGGCGCTGAATGTGCCGATCACCGGCGAGCGGGGCTTCGCCGCGGTATCGGTTGCGCTCGACACGCTCAAGCAACTGGCGGCGACGCACGAGGCCAAGCTCAACGACATCGTGCTGGGGCTATGCAGCGGCGCGCTGCGCCGCTACCTGGCGCAGCATGGCGGCATCCCGAAGAAGCCTCTGATCGCGAGCATGCCGATCTCGCTGCGCGAGGCCGGCAACGCCGAGTACACGACAAAGGTCACGCTGAGCCTGGTGAACCTGAACACCCAGATCGCCGACCCGGTGAAGCGACTGCGTGCCATCCGCGACGCCGCCGGCGCGATCAAGGGGCTGGCCCAGCGCACCCGCGGCGTGATCCCGACCGACTTCCCGTCCATCGGCGTGCCATGGATGCTGCAAGGCCTCGCAGCGCTGTACCGGCGCTCCGCTATCGTCAAAGCCATGCCACCGATCGCCAACGTCGTGATCTCCAACGTCGCGGGCCCGCAGGTGCCGCTGTATGTGGCCGGCGCCCGCATGACCGACTACTGGCCGCTGTCGATCGTCGAGCACGGCGTGGGCCTGAACATCACCGTGATGAGCTATGCCGGCGCGATGTGCTTCGGCTTCACCACGGCACGCTGCGCGGTGCCCGACGCGCGCGAGCTGACGGCGGCGCTGCTCGCGGCGTTGCACGAACTGGTGGCCCGCAGCCTTCCCGCAGCAAGCCCGCGCAGCGCTCGGCGCTGAGCTGCGTATCGGCCCACAACGATCGGAACCCCCAATGCGCCAACTGAGCGGACACGATGCGAGCTTCCTGTACGCGGACACGATCCACGCCAACTCCAACGTCACGTTCGTCCAGATCTACGACCAGAGCACCGCGCCGGGCGGCAAGGTGCGTTTCAAGACCATCCTCGCGCACATCCAGAGCCGCTTGCACCGCTCGCCGATCTTCCGCAGCAAGTTGCTGCGCGTCCCTTTCGAATTCGACGACCCGTATTGGGTGGAGGACGAGTACTTCGACCTCGAATACCACGTGCGCCATATCGCATTGCCCAAGCCGGGCGACTGGCGCCAGTTCTGCATCCAGGCTTCGCGCATCCACGCACGCGCCCTCGACCTGCACCGACCGTTGTGGGAGATCTATGTGATCGAGGGGCTGGACAGCATCGCCGACCTGCCAGCCGGCAGCTTCGCGCTGCTGACCAAGATCCACCACGCGGCCATCGACATCGAGAGCCGCAACGAATTCATCGAGGTGCTGCACGACACCACCCGCGAGCCGCCCAAACCCGAGCCGCCCGAGCCCTGGTTTCCGGATCGCGCGCCCGGCGCGCTGTGGTTGCTCAGCCGGGCCGGCATCAACGCGATGTTTTCTCCATGGCGGCTGATGGGCCCGTTCGCGCGCGCCACCCCCGCGATGATGACGTTCGCCCACGACCTGCTGCACCCTGAGCACCACCAGGCGGCCACGCGCTTCAACGCGGTGGTCTCGCCGCACCGGGTGTTCGACACGCGGCGCTTCCTGCGCGAAGAGTTCGAGAGCATTCGCCGCCTGGTGGCCGGCGCGACCGTCAACGATGCCGTGCTGGCGGTTTGCTCCGGCGGCCTGAGGCGCTATCTCGAAGCCCACGCCGAACTGCCGCAGGCCGATCTGGCCGCCCTGGTCCCGTTGGGCATCGGGGCCGAACACGGGCCCGCGGCCCCTTCGCGTCGCATCCAGTTCGGCACCAACATCGCCGACCCGGTGCAGCGACTTGCGTGGATCCGCGGGCAGACCTCGGCGGCAGACAGCGTGGCGACCGCGCGCGGCATGCCGCTGCCCGCCTGCACGATCGCCCACGTGCCCGGCCCATCCGCTGCGGTGTACCTGCACGGCGCACGCATGACGTACTTCTCGGCCGTGCTGCCTATCGCCGATGGCATGGGCCTCGTGTTCGCGGTCACCGGCTACGACGGGCGCATCGTCGTGTCGCCCACGTCATGCCGCGAACTGATGCCCGATCCGCAGGCCTTCACCCAGTGCGTGCGCGACAGCTTCCAGGAGTACCTGGCGCTGGCTCGCGCAGCAGCGGCCGCCAAGCCTAGAGCGGCAGGCGCTCGTGCGTCAGCAGCCGATAGGCGTAGCCCAACGGCCCGGAGGGCTCGAACGGATGCCACGCCCCTTCCGGCTGCGAAAGGCGGTCGGCGACGATCCACAGCACGACGGCGTTGAAACCCAGCCCGACGTGGCTGCCGGGCACGCGGATATTCTCGTGCAGCGCCGGGTTGCCTTCGATGGTGGCTTCCTGCGGCGGCACCACCCCGTCGCCGAGCGAATACAGGCAGCTCAACGGCATCGGCAGCATCTTGCGCTCGCGCAGCTTCTTGGCACGCGGCTGCATGGTGTGGGCATCTGGCCCCATCGGGTGAGCGATCAGCCGGTACATCGCCTTGACCAAAGGCGGAGACGCGCTGCCTTCGGGGTCCACCGTGATCGGACTGCCCAACGTGACGACGCTGCGCACGCATTCAGGCACCTGGTGGGCGCCGTAGAGCGCGAACACGCCGCCGAGGCTCCAGCCCACGAGGCTCACCTTGCGGCCCGTCTTGTGGTGCAGGTAGCGGATCTTCTGTTCGAGCGCGTTGGCGTGCTTGACGTGAAAGCCGACATTGCGCCCTAGGCCCCAGGTTTCTACCGCGTAGCCCCGGCTGCGCAGGAACAACTCCAGCCCGATCAGCGACATCTCGCTGCCCATGAATCCCGGCAGCAGCAGCACCGGGTGGCCGTCGCCGCGCGGCGCGGTCGCCAGCAGCGGCAGCGACAACGGCAGGATCCCGAGCTCGAGCAGGCCGCGCAGCTCCAGCGCGGAGTACGCGGGTTGGGGGCTGCCGGTGTGAGGGTGTCGTGTTGCCATCACCGCGATGTTAGGCGGCCACCGGAAGCGTCCAGGGCCCGGCCCCGGACCGGCTGCTGGCTTCGACCGCCCACGGCAGCATCAGCGTGTGCAGCAGCAGCGTTTCGAATTCGGGCGCGAAGCGCTCGATGATCTTCTGCGGGTCGGGGCAGCGCTGGCTGTCGGTGATGAGGCCGAATTGCACGCCGCCCACATACGAGACGATGCTCACGCCCATGCCGACGTCGCCCGACGACGGCACCCAGAAAATGCTCTGTCGCACCGTGCTGCCGCAAATCTCGATGGCCTTGGCGGGGCCGGGCACGTTGGTCATCACCGCCGTGGTCTTGCGCAGGAACACGTTGGACAGCGCATCCTGCAGCGGCTTGGTTAGCACGCCGGAAACCCCCAGCAGCGCGTACGCCAGCAGGGGCTGGTAGCTGCCCTTCAGCTCGCGCATGCGCTCGCGCACCGCGTACAGGCGTTCCACCGGGTTCCGAATGCCGATCGGCAACACCGCCGGCGCGAGGCCGAAGCGGTTGCCCAGTTGCCAAGCCTCCTCCAGCGGACGCAGATTCACCGGCACCATGGCACGGATTTCCTTGCCGGTCGGGTCTTCGCCCCGATCACGCAGGTAGTGGGCGATCGAACCGGCCACGCACGACAGCAGCACGTCATTGACGGTGCAGCCCAGCGCCTTGCTGACGGCCTTCACCCGGTCCAGCGGCAGTGGCTCGCACCAGGCCACGACCTTGCGGCCGTTCAGCTTGCCCTTCAGCAGCGTGGGCGAGTCGTCGGGCAGCAGTGCAAGGGCCGCGGCGTCTCGCAGCACACGGGCGCCAGCGCGCAGCAGTTCCACCGAGCCGTCCAACGGCTGTTGTGGGTGAGCCAGGAATTGCATGGCCTTGACGATGCCGTCGCCGTACATGCCGATCGCCTTGACAGCCAGTCCGGTGAGCGGTTTCACCACTGCATCGGCGAGCCAGTCGCCGTGGTGCGCGTCGTCTTCGTGTCCGTCGCCGTGCGGGCGCAGCTCGGTGCCATCGTCGGCGATCGACATCAGCAGCGCGTTCAGCGCGATGCCGTCGGCGATGCAATGGTGAATGCGAATGATCACCGCGCTGCCGTCTTCGTAGTGCTCGAACAGATGCATCTGCCACAGCGGATGCGCGTGATCGAGCGGCGTGGCGGCCAGTTCGCTGGCGCGCGCCTGCAGAGCGTCACGTTCGCTGCGCCCGCGCTTGCGCACGAGCCTGTCGCGCACCACGTGCCGTTCAATGTCAAATGTGTCGTCCTCGACCCAGTAGGAAAGCACGGTGTCCTGGACGGCCTTCTGGCGAAAACGCGCATACACGAGCAGTTTGGACTCCAGACGCCGGCGCAGCGTCGGCTGGTCGAGCGCAGGCCGCAGCAGCCAGATCCCCACGATCATCATGAGGTTTCGGTCGCTGTCCATTCGCAACCAAGCCGTGTCGACCCGCGACATGCGTTCGGAAGATGCGGCCATCGGTCAACCTCCGGGAGCGCCTTGCAAGGCACCGTGGTGCGGCGGGGATTCGCCCTGACCTGCATTGGGCAGTCAATCCGCGGACTGGCCCTTGACGCGGCGCAAGAATCCTCAGCCGCAATCGGAGCGTTGAGCGCCGCATGCCGACCCCACGAGGTGCGTGCGTTCAACTCTGCCGTAGTCGCGTCGTTCTTCGCATGGGAATTCGGCGCGCCGGAATCGACCCCGGCCCGGTGCTGCTAGTAGCCGTCCCAATCGGGAGCGTCCCAACTTCCCCGCACGAAGGGCCCGGAGTTCAATGCCTCGCACTGGGCGCCGGTGTTCGGCCCGATTGGGGGAAGTGATGGAAAGAGCCAAACTCGCGAGCCTGTCGTCTCGAGCGGAACTGATGGTCGTGGCGGGGACCATTGTGACGATAGTGCTCTCGTCAGTTTGCGTCGTCGTGGTCTGTGCAGCGGCGAACGAAGCAAGAGAGACCGCTGCCAAGATCACCTATGCGGCGCCGGCGGCCAGCGCGCCGGGCGATCCCGGGGCGCCCACCGGCGTTGCCGGCGTCGCAGTGATCGGCCTGCGCTAGGGGCCGAGCAGCTGCGGCCAGGCTCAGGATAGAGCGTTCGCTCAGTGCGGCGCGTTCGCCCCATTGGTTGATCGGCAACCAACACAAGTCATAGCTGCAGCGCCTGCGCCAGGTGCGTGTAGGTCGCCGCCACCCGCCGCAGGTGCCGCGCCTCCGGGTGGGTGAGCAGCCACAGGTCGGTTTCGGCATCCTCCAACGCATCCGTCAAGGGCACCACGTCGCTGCGGCTGGATGCGAGAAAGATCGGCACGATGCCCACGCCCATGCCGAGCGCCGTGAGTTCGAGCACCGACAGGATGCTGCTGACGCGGTAACGGGGCACGACCTTCGGCAAGTGGCGCCTGCGCCAGATCACTGAGGGGTGTTCCGGCAACGCGTCGTCCACGGCGATCCAGTCGACCCGGCCGGCCTGCACGTCGGCCCACTTGGACGCACCGCGCTGCTTGGCCGCGTACAGCGCGACTCGGATCGAACCCACCTTGCGCCCCACCAGATGCTGCGGTGGCCGCTTGGTCGCGCGCACCGCCACGTCGGCGTCGCGCCGCGTGAGGCTGGCCAGCTCGTTGCCGGTGTGCAGCTCGAAGTTCAGCAGCGGGTGAGTCTTCTTCAGCTCCAGCAGCGCCGGTGCCACCAGCCCATGGAGGATGGTGTCGGTCGTCGTGATGCGCACCGAGCCGGAGACCTGTGTGGGCGCCTGCTCGATCGACGAACGCGCCGACTCCAGCGCCACCTCCATTTCCTCGGCGTGGGCGGCGAGCTGCGTAGCGAGCTCGTTGGGCAGGTAGCCCGAGCGCGAACGCTCGAACAGCGGCCGCCCCAGGTTGCGCTCGAGCCGCTGAAGGCTGCGAAAGACGGTGGATGCATCGACCCCAAGGCGCTCGCCGGCTACCGCCAGCGTCGTGCCGCGCGTCAACGCGAGCACGACCTCGAGATCGGAGGCGCCGAGCCGGTATTGCGTTTTCGCAATAGCTGTTTGCTTCATCGTCTATTTCCAAGGCGTGAGCGCAATCCTACAGTGCGCGCACCGCATTCCACCCACCAGAAGCTGACATGGCCTTGCAACCTTCACTCCTGCGCTTGCGCCACCCACCTCGCATTGCGCTGCTGCGCCTGAGACTCCGGAGACTTGGGATCTGCCCATGAAGCTCTACTACTCCCCCGGCGCCTGTTCGTTGGCTGTGCACATCGCGCTGCGCGAAGCGGGCGTGCGATTCGACGCAGTTCACGTCGACCTGGTCAAGCACCAGCTCAAGGACGGCACCAACTACTACGACATCTCGCCGCGCGGCTACGTACCGTTGCTCGAGTTCGACAACGGCGCGCGCCACTCCGAAGTCGCCGCGCTGCTGCAATACGTGGCCGACCAAGACCCCGAGCAACGGTTGATCGGCCGCGTCGGCAGCGAACGCCGCCTGGCGGTGACCGAGGCACTGGCCTTCGTCAGCACCGAGCTGCACAGGGTGTTCAGCCCTTGGCTGTGGCACAAGGAGACCGCCGATTCCACCAGCACCGCCGTGCGCGAGAAGCTGGCGGCCCGCTTTGCGGAGCTCGACAAGCTATTTGCGCGGCAAGAGTTCATCGCTGGCACCTACAGCGTGGCTGATGCCTACGCGTTCGCCATCCTCAACTGGGTGAACTTCCTCTCGATCCCGATCACCGCACACCCGAATCTGAGCGCGTATCTGACCCGCGTGTCGAGCAGGCCCACAGTGCAGGCGGCGCTGCGCGCGGAAGGGCTCGTCAAGTGAGCGCACCGATCGTCCTCGTCTCACACGTGCTGTGTCCATATGTGCAGCGCGCGGTGATCGTGCTGGCCGAGAAAGGCGTGCCCTTCGAACGCCGCGACGTCGACCTGGCCCACAAGCCGGACTGGTTCCTGCGCCTGTCGCCCACCGGCAAGACACCGATGCTGCTGGTGGACGGCCACGCGCTGTTCGAGTCGGCGGCGATCTGCGAATACCTCGACGAGACCGTGCCACCAAGGCTGCATCCGACCAACGCGGCGCAGCGCGCCAAGCACCGCGCGTGGATGGAGTTCGGCTCCGGCGTGTTGAACCTCATCGGGTCGTTCTACAACGCCGTCGACGATGCCGCCTTGCAGCAATGTGCACGGGAGATCCATGCTCGGTTCGGCCAGCTCGAGGCCGCGCTCGGCAAGGGGCCGTACTTCGATGGCGCGTTCAGCATCGTCGATGCGGTGTTCGGCCCGGTGTTTCGCTACTTCGACGTGTTCGAGACCATCGCCGACTTCGGGTTCTTCGAGGGACTGGCCAAGGTCCGCGCCTGGCGCCACGCACTGGCCACGCATCCGTCGGTGCGCCAGGCGGTGAGCTCTCGCTACAACGAGCTGCTGCGAGAGTTTCTCCTGAAGCGCAAGGGTACCGCGCTCGCGCGCATGCTGACCGGGGTCACCGCCTGACCTCCTGGCGCAGCGGCGCATCGGGGCCGTCCACCGCGGGGTGAGCCGCGTCCCGAATGCTGCCTGCCAAGAGCTTCCCGTCGGTCCTTGCCATTGCGCACGAGTTGCTGGCTGACATCTCGTGACCAAACCAGAACAGTCCAGTCGCGGCTCGCGGACCTTGACTTTGGCCAGAACAAACTACAGTCGATCGCCGAATCGAGCGAGCCGGCGCGTCTTCTGGCAAAGTGATCGCACCGGCGGCGCAATGGGTTCTTCTGGAAAGCCTCTTCTCATGTCTGGTTCATCCATCGCGCGTGCCCCGAACGCATGGCAGGACCTTGGCAAGCTCATCCTGCGCCTCACCTTGGGGCTGCTTCTGCTGTTGCATGGCATCGCCAAGCTGCGCACCGGGGTGGATGGCATCGCCGGCATGATTGGACAAGCCGGCCTGCCCTCTGCAGTCGCCTACCTGGTTTATGTGGGCGAGGTCATCGCTCCAGTGCTCATCGTGCTTGGCGTGTTCACCCGACCGGCGGCGTTGGTGGTGATGATCAACATGGTGGTCGCCGTTTCACTGGTGCACATGAGCCAACTCGCGACACTGTCCAAGGCCGGGGGCTGGTCGCTGGAACTACAGGGCTTCTACTTCTTTAGCGCGATGGCGCTCGCACTGCTCGGTGCCGGTCGCTACAGCGTGGGCAAGGCCGACGGTCGCTGGAACTGAAGCGCGGGGCGCCACTCCCGTGGCGCCACCCGTTTCAAGAAGGTGCTCGTGCACCTGGGACGACTACTTCGTCGCCGAAGGCTTGGTGCTGGTGCCCGTCTTCTTGGTCTGAGACTTCGCCTTTGGCGCCGTGCTCGTGTGCGTTGACTTGGCTGCCGGTTTGGCCGCCGCGTGGGCTTTGTGCTGTGCTTCGTGTGTCTTGAGTTCCTGCGCGTGCTTCTCGACTGCAGCGGCCTTCGCCGGGTCGTTGCTCATCGTGACGCCACCAGCAGCGGTTTGCGCGAACGCGCCGGAAGCCAACGCCAAGGACATCAACAGGATCGGGAAGAGCTTTGTCATTGCGAACTCGCTGTTTGTTGGAGGTACCGCATCAACGCGCGAGGTCGACTCGTGGATGACTGCCGGCGGCGCAACGCGCGTGCCCGGATCATTGGGCAAGATTTTCGGACGCATGGCCCGACTTGGATCACATCGCGCTTGGATCATGGCCACCTCCTCCAACGCACAGTGAAAGAAGCCATCATGCAAAGCGCTCCCTCCGCGAACCCGTACTTGAAAGTGGTCGCGAACTCCAAACGCGTCCGCTGGGACATCGACAACGACGTCATCCGTCGCCGGCGATTCGATCTTGAGAAAATGTTCCTGCCGACCGGCCTGTCGCTGGTGGACGAACTCGACTTCCTCGCGCCCGATGACCGGCGCTTGCTGAGCCAGGTGCAGGGTCGAAGCTACGCCACCATTTTCGGTCTGGTGGAGCGATTCATCGGCGCCAAGGTGCTCGACATCAGCCGCCAGCACGCGCTGGGCGACCAGGTGGCTCTGGAGGCCCTGGTCCGCATGGCGGACGAGGAACTGAAGCACCAGGAGCTGTTCCGGCGCCTGGAATCGATGATGGCCGAAGACATGCCCGCGGGATACGTGGCCGTGGCCGATCCCAACGCGGTCGCGACAGCCGTGCTGGGCAAGAGCACCTGGTCGGTGCTTGCGCTGACGCTCGACATCGAGCTCTTCACGCTGGCCCACTATCGCGCCAGCATCGAGCCGCACGACGACCTGTGCCCGCTGTGGAAAGACGTTTTCCGCGCCCACTGGAAGGAGGAGTCGCAGCACGCGGTGCTCGACGAGCTCGAGTTCCTGCGCGAGGACGCGCGGCTGAACACCGCCGAACGCGACGCGGCCGTCGGCGACCTGATCGACCTGGTGGTGGCGGTCGACGGCATTCTGCAGGCTCAGGCGCGCGCCGATGCGACCTACTTCGAATCGATCGCGGGCCAGCGCTACACCGATGAGCAACACATCGCCGTCGGCGCAGGGATCCTGAAGGCGTATCGCTGGCAGTACATCGTGTCGGGCGTGATGGAGCCGCGCTTCCAGAAGGTGCTCTTCGGCGTGCTCGATGACAAGCAGGCCGCCCGGGTGATGGCTGCGCTGCAGCCGCTGCTCCATGCGATGCCGGCTGTGTTGCTCGCGGCGCCTCCCCAGTGACGCTGCGCCACGCCACCGGTGCGCACAACAGGAGACCGACAGCATGCTGCCCGAGTTGATGCTGGTGGGCTTCGCGGCCTGGACCCTGCTCCTGCTGCTCACCACGGTGGGCAGCTACCGGTTGAGCCGGGTCTTCCGTGGTCTGGCGGGAATGAGCGACTTCCCGGCCGACCGGGTCGAGGGGCAGGACTGGTACGTGCGTGCCATGCGCGCGCACGTGAACTGCGTCGAAAACCTGCCGGTGTTTGCCGTGCTGGTCTACGCGTTGCGCGCTTGCGGCATCGAGCATCCTGCGGTGGGTCCCCTGTGCGCGGTCATCCTGGCGGCGCGGATCCACCAGTCGCTGGTGCACGTGTGCTTCGCCCAGACCGATCGTGTCGTGTCGGTACGCTTCACGTTCTTCTTCATTCAGTTTCTCGGCTTCAGTGCGCTGATCGCATTGATCGCTTTCCATCGTTGAGGTCGGGTGCGCTCTTGGGGCTGTTCTGGCGGCGCCAGGACGCCGGTGGCACGCCGAACTCGCGCTTGAAGGCGCGGCTGAAGGCGGTGTCGGTTTCGTAGCCGACTTCCAGCGCGATGTGCATCGTGCTCAAGGCGCTGCGCCGCAGCAGGTTCGACGCAATCGCCATGCGCCACTTGGCGAGGTATTGGATGGGCGACTGTCCCACGTAGTGGGTGAATTTCTCGGCGAGCACCGAGCGCGAGGTTCCCGCCTCGCGCGCCAAGCTCTCGAGTGTCCATGGATGCGCCGGCTTCTCGTGCATGAGGGCCAGGCACTTGCCGACCGAGCGATCGCGCAAGCCCGCGAGCCAACCGGTCTGGCCCTCGGACATCTGCGAGAGGTAACGGCGCAAGGTCTCGACCACCAGCACCTCGGACAACTTGGCCAGCACGCCTTCGCCGCCGGGTTGCGGGCCAGCGGCCTCAGCCACTGCGTAAACGAAGGAGCGCTCGAGCCAGTCGGTCTTTTCGTCGCGCCTGAGCCTGACCGTCAGCACCCGCGGCAGCGCCGCCAGGACCGGTCGGCACAGGATGGGATCGCACGACAGATAGCCGCAGATGAAACGGGTCGGCTCGCCTCCGCCGCCCATGTGCAGCTCGTCGGGCCGCTCGCGCAACAAGCCCCGCACATCGAGCAGCGGCCCGGCCCCGTCGGTCCCGGTGGAGGCCATCGTGTGGGCATCGCCATGAGGAAACAGGATGATGTCACCGGCTTGCAGGCTGAGCGGCGGCAGGCCGTCGAGCTTCACGGTGCACGAACCGTCGACGAACAAATGGTAGAAGAGCAGGCGCTCGGACCCCGCGT
>JBIODO010000093.1:0-11725 GCA_044445225.1 Burkholderiales bacterium | reverse complement strand
GGTTGGTGACCACCGCCGTGAAGCGGGCTGCGTTGTCGGCCACCCGCGTCGGATAGACGTACAGGAAGGGGGTGGTCTCGCCGACGATGTCGACCCCGTCGCGCTGCCACTGGTAGCGCAGCACCGGCGAGCCGACCGCCTCGACGTGGAACGTCGCATACGAATCGACCTGCACGGTCTGCGGTTGCGGCTGCTCGATGATCAACGGCGGCGCACCCGCCGAGCTCAGCACCAGGGGAGCCGACAACACGATGTCGGTTTGCGAGGGGCCGACGTGGGCCGGGCTGGAACTGCGGTTGCCGACCTGCGCGACGACGTTGGCAACGCTGCCCTTGCGGATCGCGACCGCGAACTTGCAGTCGAGATTGCTGGTGACGTGGTCGTGGCCCGAATAGTCGCTGCCATAGCTGTCGACGTCGGCACCGGTGACGGGAGCGCCGGCCGAGTCTTGCGTGCAACCGAGCACGCGCATCGTGTCCGTCACCTGGTCGGCGTTCCAATACGTGAAGTGGCTGACCGTGCCTTCGTAGTACTGGTTCGGCGCGGTGCCCGCCAGCGTGGCCGTGCCTTCCTGAATCCACAGGCCGCTGGTTTCGTTTAAGTAAAACAGCGGGATCGTCGCCGGCACGCTGGCCGATCGCGTGGCCAGCGGAATGCGGATCGTCGCTGTCTTGCCCGCAGCGAGGTTCAGCGCGTTGCCGGCCGCGTCCTTCAGCGTGACGTTGAGCGCACCGAAACTCTCGATCGGTCGTGGCGCGCCGCCGGCCGCCGCTTGCGCGGTGTAGTTGCCGGGCATGTTGCCGGGATCGGTGGCCGGATTGATCGGCGTCACTTCGGCCGTCACGATGCCGGTGGCCGCGGCGCCCGATGCCGTGACGAGCCCCGCCGCCGGCAGGCTGACCTGCGCCGGTGTACCGACCACTGAGATCGTCGTTGCCGTGGCCGCATCGAAGTTTTGTGTCGCGCCAACCGGGGTCAGCCGCGCATTCGCGCGGGCGACTGCACCTGCGCTCACCGACACGGTGAGCATGCCCTTGGCATGGCCGGCCAGCTCGAAGGCAACCACCGTGTTGTCAGCGGGCGGGACGTCACTCAGCGTGTAGCTGCCGTCGGCCGCGGTGCGGGCCGAGCGGCCAGCCGAGGTCACTGCGACGCCGGGCAGCGCGGCGCCGTTGCTGGAGACCGCGACCGTGCCGCTGATGGTGCCGGTGGCTGCGGTGGGCACCGCCGATCCCGAGCCGCCACCACAGGCGGCAATCAGCAGCGTCAGGGCCAGCGCAAGCGGCCCGCGCCAGAGCATGAACGACCTCGGTATTGAACTGCCGCATCGAGTCGCTTGCATGTGAGCCTCCGCGTCCAACTGGTGTTGGCGTATGCGGCGGTTGTAGATCCCGGAGCGTCACAACGGCGTCACAGGCCCAGGCGTGCGCTGGCCTGGATTCAGTTCGCGGCTGTGACTCCCGTGTGACGCGGGCCGATCTACAAGCATGCAGACACTGCGCGAGCGTCAATGCGAACTCGCTATCCTTCGAACGAAAGGCACGCCGCCGGCGCGCCACGCAACAAGGCCCCGATGCCCCGCTCGGCCCCGCCACCACGACTGCGCCTGATCGGCGAGAGCGCATGCCTTCCCGGAGACGGCCGCACCCTTGCGCTCGAGCGCAAAGATGCGCTGGCGCTGGCGTACCTCGCCATCGAAGGGCCGACCCCACGGGCGGCGCTGGCCTCGTTGTTGTGGCCCGACGTGGACCCCAAGCGAGCCCGCGCGAACCTGCGCCAGCGTTTGTTCAGACTCCGCAAGAGCGTCGGATTCGACCTGGTCGATGGCAACGTCGTCGCTCACCTTCGGCCCGAGGTGCAGACTGACCTCGCGGACACCGATCCAGACCCGGGAGAATTCCTCTGCGGTCTCGGCGAGAGCGACGCGGGCGACCTCGCCGATTGGCTCGACACCACCCGCGAGCAGCGCCGCGCAGCGCGCAGAGATGCGCTTGCCCGCGAGGCTTCGCAGTTGGAAGACGCTGGGCAACTGCACGCCGCACTGCACGTCGCGCAGAAGTTCATCGACGCCGACCCCACTTCCGAACACGGCCATCGCCGGCTGATGCGGCTGCACTACTTGCGTGGTGACCGTGCTGCCGCGCTGTCAGCGTTCGATCGCTGTTGCGATGTGCTCGAGCGCGTGCTCGGCGTGGCCCCCGAGCCAGAAACCGAAGCTCTGCGCGCACGCGTCGAAGCGCTGATGCTGCCCATGGCAAACCCATTGCGGCGGCTGCCCGTGAGTGTGGCGCGACCACCGCGGCTGATTGGCCGCGACGTCGAACTGGGCATCCTGCACCAAGCGTGGCAATCGCAGCGGCTCTGTACGGTCATCGGTGAGGCGGGCCTGGGCAAGAGCCGCCTGTTGGCCACTCTGGTCGAATTGCGGCCCGCGGCGGTGTGCGTCGCGGGCCGGCCGGGTGACGCCGGCGTACCCTTCGCCACGCTGGCGCGGCTGCTGCGCGCGGTGGTGCAACACTCGAGCGCAGGCCCCTCCCTGGCCCTGCTGCCCGGCGTCGTGCGTCAGGAGATCGCGCGTGTGCTGCCCGAGCTCGGCGATAGCAGCACGCGCCAGGGCGAGAGCCAACGCTTCGTGCTGCGGCGGGCGATTCGAGCGCTGCTCGCCAGCGTGTCTGGCGTCGAAGGCCTGGTGATCGACGACCTTCACTTCGCTGATGCTGCCAGCCTGGACATGCTGCAGGCCCTGATCGACGGCGCTGGTGAAGGCGACAGCGAATCCGCGTTGCGCTGGGTACTCGCGTACCGGCCGGCCGAGGCCGGCTCGGCGCTGCGCGGCTTGCACGACGCACTGCTCGATATCGCGCTGCCGGCCCGCGTAGCACTGGTGCCACTCGATGCAGCCCAGATCGCGAGCTTCATCGACTCGCTGGCGCTGCCCGGCGTGCATGGCCCAGCACTGGCGCCGACCTTTTTGCGGCGCACGGGCGGCAACCCGTTGTTCATGCTCGAAACCCTAAAGCAGGCCTGGTCCGACGGCACCTTAACCGGCTTGGCGGCGGGCGTTGCACTGCCGCGACCGGAAACCGTGCAGCAGCTGATCGAAAGGCGCCTCTCGCAGTTGTCGCCAACGGCCTTGACACTGGCGCGTGTGGCGGCGGTGGCCAGTGCGGACTTCAGCATCGAACTGGCAGAACATGTGCTCGAACAACCCGGCATGCATCTGGCGAGCGCCTGGAGCGAGCTTGAATCGGCACAGGTGCTGCGCGACGGCAGCTTCGCTCACGATCTGGTCTACGAAGCCACGTTGGCTTCGGTGCCGGGCGAGATCGCGCGCCACACCCACGCCGCGGTCGCACGCTGGCTGCATGTGCACGCGGGCGAACCCGAGCGCATCGCTGCGCATTGGATCGCAGCCGGAGAAGCTGAGCGCGCGATCGAGCCGCTACGCCTGGCAGCCCGACGCAACACCGAGCGGACCTGCCTGACCGAAGCTCGCGCCTGCCTTGAAAAGGCGGCTGGTCTGTGCGCTGCCGCCAGACGCGATCGCGACGAGTTCGCCGTGCTGTTTGAACTTCACCAGAACTACATTGCCGACGATCCGGGCGCCGCGCACGAGAAGCTGTTGCAGCGTATGCACGCTCTGGCGGCCAGTGAAACCGAACGACTCGACGCTGCCTGGGCCCGTCACAATCTGCGGCGCTTTCGTCAGACAACCTCACCGATCGCAGAGCTCGAGGCCGACGTGGCGCGCGCCAAACAACTGGGCGATGAACGCGTGCTCATCGCATTCGTGACCATGCTGGTGTCGGGGTACCTCGCGTTGGGGCGCCCCGACGATGCCTGGGTCCACATGCAGCGCCACCAGCCGCTGCTCGAGCGCAGTGAGCAGCGCGGTGAGCTGCCAGACTTCCATGGCCACCTCGCCATGATCTTCAGCGAGCAAGACCGATACGACGAGGCGCTGCGCCACGTGGTTCGAGCGGCGGCGCTCAACCGGGAGGCTGGCGACCTCGCCGAAGTCATGGTGCTGATGTGCAACCAGACGCGGATGTTGCGCATGCAGGGCCGCGTGACGGCGGCGCAGGAGCTGTTCGAGCAAATCGATCGCTGGCATGCGGCGAGCGCGCCGAACCCGCGCGCCTGGCTGGTCTCACGCGTGGGTGCCAGCGAAGTGCTGCGCGAGCTGGGCCGGTACGACGAAGCGTTGCAGGCGCTGGACCAACCCGAGTCCGAGTTGCGCCAGCATCTTGGCCCGCTCTACGCGGCAGTACTGGTAGCGCGTGCCAAGGTCTGGCTGGCGCTTGGCCAGCACACCCGGGCCCGGCAGACGCTGGATCCCATCGGTGACGAAGAGACTGATCGGCCTGACTGGCTGCGCGCGCAGTGCGGCTTGATCGCGGCGCAGGTGGCCGCGCGGATCCGCGGTGGCGGCGCTGGCGACGACCCAGGCGATCAGGAGAGGGCCATGCTGGAAGCGGCGGTCCGATCGGCACCGCGCCAGTTGCGGCGCTCGGCCTGGCTCGAATGCGAGCTGCAGCGTGCTGAATGGCTGGACCCGGACACCGGCGCTGCGCTGGCCGAGAGCCTTGCCTTGATCGCCACGCACCACGCCATGCTCGGGCACGCGCAGCAGGCCAGGCTCTGCGAAGCCGCGCAGCGCTTGGCCGCAGGACAGATCGACGCGGCCCTGCGCGCGGCGCGACAGGCACAAGCCTGCCAGCAGCATCGCTTCGGGGACACCGCCGCCGCCGAGTCAGTCCAGCCTTGTGGCGGTAGTGTTATCGAGCGCGATCTTGTGCTGGCACGTGTGCTGCTCGCGGCCCAGCACTCTGATGCACGAACCGCACTCGACGCGGCTGGCGCGCATCTGCAAGCGGTACTAGAGCAGCATGTACCACCCGAATTCCAGGACAGTTTCTTGCACCGAAACCCTGCCAACTGCGAGCTCTTGACACTGCTGCGGGGCATCGATTCGGCCACACCCCGCTGAACCCGGGACGGGGTCGACCTCGTCGGCCGACGCCCACAACGATCACCTGCGCTCGAGTCCCGAAGACGGGTCGCAGTGGGGTGAAGAGCCCAGCCGACCCGTTTCTGGACCGCACGCGGCTCGGACGAACCGAATTGCCTTGCAGCGGTCGTTGGCGAAGAACCGCTATTGGCCCGATTGCCGGTACCCATGCCCGACAGGTTAGGAGAATCTCAGTTCCGAGCAGGGGTTGGGCGCCGTGTGATCACGCGGTCAGCGCTGAGCGCGTCGGCATTGAAATCAGACTGCCAGGAAGCCGCCGGTCGTGAGTACCGGCAATCGGCCACAGGACTAAACCGCTCGCGCGGTAGCGCGCTCCGGCGACGCTGGCGTGTTCTCGCTGCGGATGACCTGCCACCGTTGTGGCGCGAGGCAAGCCGCCTCGCTCTTCAACAGGAGCAGGCTCATGAACTCATCGATCACGCCATTGCGGCAACGCATGCTCGACGACATGCGCATGCGCAAGCTCGATCCCAAGACGCAGGCGAGCTACGTGCGCGCCGTGCGCAGGCTGGCTCGGTTTCTCGAGCGCGCGCCCGACAGCGCCAGCGTGGAGGATCTGCGCCGCTTCCAGCTGCATCTGGTGGACACCGGTACGTCGCCCATGACGATCAATGCCACTCTCACCGGGCTGAAGTTCTTCTGCGAGATCACGCTTGACCGCCCAGAGCTGCTGGCGCGGGTGCAACCAGTGCGCGTGCCGCGTACGCTGCCCGTCGTCTTGAGCCCCGCGGAGGTCGCACGACTGCTCGCCGCCGCGCCGAACCTGAAGCACCAGACGGCGCTGTCGGTCGCCTACGGCGCCGGCCTGCGCGCCAGCGAAGTAATCTCGCTCAAGGTCGGCGACGTCGACAGCCAGCGCATGACGCTGCGCGTCGAGCAGGGCAAGGGCCGCAAGGACCGCTACGCCATGCTCTCGCCGGTGCTGCTGCAGCGGCTGCGCGCGTGGTGGCGCCTCGGTCATGCGCAAGGCAAGATCCTGCCCGGCGGCTGGCTGTTCCCCGGTCTCGATCCGATGGACCCGCTGACGTGCCGGCAGTTGAACCGCGCCATCCACGCCGCGGCCCAAGCCGCGCACATCGACAAGCGCGTGTCGATGCACACGCTGCGCCACAGCTTCGCCACCCATCTGCTGGAGCGCAAGGTCGACATCCGCGTGATCCAGGTGCTGCTCGGGCACAAGAAGCTCGAGACCACCTCGATGTACACGCACGTGGCCACCGAGGTGCTGCGCGAGGTGATCAGTCCGCTGGAGGTGCTGCCAACGCCGTAGGGCGTCGGCGTGGGGCTTCCCGCCCTGGAGGTTGCCGACATCTTCCGCAAGCACGGGCCCGCCTGGCGCGAAGCCCAGCGCGGCCACCTGAGCCTCGGTCAGCTCAAGGTCATGTCGGCCATCGAACAGTGCCGTACCGCGGCGCTGGGAGGACACGTCTTGCGCTGCGAAGGCTGCGGTACCGAGCAGATCTCCTACAACTCATGCCGCAACAGGCACTGCCCGAAGTGCCAGAGCAGTGCGGCTCAGCGCTGGCTCGACGCTCGCCAAGCCGATCTCTTGCCGGTGGAGTACTACCACGTCGTCTTCACGCTGCCAGCGCCCATTGCCGACATCGCCTACCAGAACAAGGCTGTGCTCTACGGGCTGCTGTTCGACGTGGCGGCCGAAGTGCTGCTGACCATCGCGGCCGATCCCAAGCACCTTGGCGCGCGCATCGGTGCGACGCTGGTGCTGCACACCTGGGGCTCGGCGCTGACGCACCATCCGCACGTGCACGGCATCGTGCCGGGCGGCGGACTCGCGCCGGACGGCAGCAGGTGGATCGGCTGCAAGCCGGGCTTCTTCCTGCCGGTGCGCGTGCTGTCGCGGCTGTTCCGGCGACGCTTCCTCGAAGCGCTCTCCCAAGCGCACGGGCAACGACAGCTGCGGTTCTTCGGCGAGCATGCCGCGCTGGCCCACGCCCGGGCGTTCGCCCAATGGCTCGCACCGCTGCGGCGCAGCGAGTGGGTCGTCTACGCGAAGCGCCCGTTCGCCGGCCCCGAGGCGGTATTGGCTTACCTGTCGCGCTACACGCATCGCGTGGCGATCTCCAACAGCCGGCTCATCGGCATGGACGAGCACGACGTGAGCTTCCGCTGGAAGGACTACCGCGCCAAGGGCCACACGCGCTACAAGACGATGAAGCTCGCGGCCAGCGAGTTCATGCGCCGCTTCCTGCTGCACGTGCTGCCCACCGGATTCCACCGCATCCGCCACTATGGGCTGCTGGCCAATGGCAGCCGCAAGGCCAGCTTGGCAGTGGTGCGCGAGCTGTTGCATGCGCCGCCATCGCGGGAGATCGCCGACGACCACTGCCAAGACCACGGCAGCACATCGTCGCCGGGCTTCACGTGCCAGCACTGCGGGCGTGCGATGTTGATCCTGCAGACGTTCGCGCGTGGGTACGCAATCCGTGCACCGCCACCATGAGTTCGCTCCCGCAACGCTCAATCGCTTGCACGGCATCGCGCCTACGCATGCCGGCTGGAGATGCTTGTGGCCGGCGCTGGCCAGGTCGCCGAGTTCGCCTCGACAGCGTCAAGATGGTCCAACATCTCGACGCGCTCGACCTGGAGCCCCACAGCGTGTCGCCGATGCAGCGAGCACACATCGCTCCCACCGTTGCGCTCGCCACGCTGCTATCGCCATAGCACAGCGATCCAAAATCACCGCGGCATGAGCCGCGGTCTCCTCCCTTGAGGCTTGTGCGACACCTGCCCTCAGCTCCGAGCGACTCGTCGCGTTGCGTCACGCCCGGGCAGGTATCCCACAACCCTAAACACAAGCGGTCGCCGCGGAGTGCGCCCCAAAAGCGGTCGCTCAGGCAAACGCGTGACGGGCCTTGACCCACGGACGCCGATCCATGACGCCGAGCTGGGTGGTATCCCGCATCTGTCGGAAATTGACACGCCGCTGTCCGCAAGAGCCATCGCCGGGCCGTCAGACAGCCCGGATGATCACGGCCTGCACCGCGAAACCCGCGACCGCAAGTTTGGCTGTGAGCGGTGCGCAGGTTCCGAGAGCGTCGTCATGTCGAGAGGACACCACGTATGAAGGTCTTGCGCACGCCCGACTCACGTTTTGAAGATTTGCGGGACTACCCTTTCGCGCCAAACTACCACCAGATCACGCCCGAGTTGCGGCTGCACTACGTCGACGAAGGCCCGCGTGATGCCGCGCCAGTGGTGATGCTGCATGGCGAACCCACTTGGTCGTACCTGTACCGTCGCATGATCCCGCCGGTCTCTGCGGCCGGATGGCGCGTGCTCGCGCCCGACTTGATCGGCTTCGGCAAGTCCGACAAGCCGGCCGCGCGCGAGGACTACAGCTACGCCGGCCAGGTGGCGTGGATTCGCCATTGGGTCGAAGCACTGGACCTGCGCGACATCACGCTGGTCTGCCAGGACTGGGGTTCGTTGATCGGCCTGCGGTTGGCGGCCGAGCTGCCCGACCGCTTCGCGCGCGTCCTGCTGTCCAACGGCGGCCTGCCCACTGACCGCACCCGCATCAGCGCGGCCTTTCATCTGTGGCGAGCCTTCTCGCGCCTGAGCCCGGTCTTTCCGATTGCCTGGATCGTGCAAGGCGGCACCCGCCACTGGCTCAGTCGTGCCGAGCGCGCCGGCTATGACGCGCCGTTTCCGAGCGCCGAATACAAGGTGGCCGCCCGCGCTTACCCGTCGCTGGTGCCGGTTTCGAACTACAGCCCGGCGGCGAGCGCCGACAACCACCGTGCGTGGTCCACCTTCGAGCGCTGGTCGAAGCCGTTCATCTGCTGCTTCAGCGATGGCGATCCGATCACCAAGGGGCTCGACCGTGAGTTCCGAGAGCGAGTGCCCGGCGCAGCCGGCCAGCCGCACGCAACGCTGCGCGGCGGACATTTCGTGCAGGAGGACTCCGGCCCCGAGTTCGCCCGCCTCGTCATCGACGCATGCAGCAGCGCTCGAGCGATGACCCGCAGGCTTGAGCCGTCACGAAGGCGCTAGGCGCCCGACGCTGACGCGCCGCGCTTCTGATACTCGCCCGGCGCCATGCCGAACACGCGGCGAAAGGCTCGGCTGAAGTTGGCCGCGTCGGAGAAACCCAGGCGCAACGCGACCTGCGCTACCGTGGCCGACGGCTCGGCGAGGAGCGTGCAGGCGCGCTCGAAGCGCACCTGCTGCGCCAGGTCCCGGAACTGCAGGCCTTCCTTCTTCAGGTATCGATCGATCGTGCGCGCCGACAGTCGCACGTGGCGCGCCAGGTCGTCGAGCGTGATCAGGTCACCCTGCACCTCGCGCAGCATCATCGTCACGTAGTCACCCCAGCCCGTGTCGCTAGCCGGCGGGCGCTGGCCGAGCGCCGCACAGCGCTCGTCGACGTCTTCCACCACCCGCGCGTTGGCCAGTGCCAACGGCCGGTCGAGCAATTCACCACTCATCACCACGCGCACGCCGGGTAGCGCAGCCGGGTCGAAGTGAAAGCGAACCGGCGCGAGGGCCCGGTAGCGTGCGCTGTGCGCGGGTTCGGGCATCGACAGCGTGATGTCGAAGGCCTGCAGGTCGGCACCGAGGAACAGCCGGACCTGGTTCTGATGAGCCAGCGCCAGCATCTCGAGGTAGAAGTGCAGCGTCTCCAGCGGCATGCTGGTCGCCGGCGTATACAGCGCCTCGCCCGCGCCACCGCCGACGCGCCGATATCGCAGATGAAAGGTCTCGGTCATCAAGTGGTAGTGGCGCACCACCAGCCGCAGCACCTCATCGAGGTTGCGGCAGCTCAGCATGCCGAAGCCGAGCAGCTCGTGCATCGTCTGCTGGATCAGCCGCCCGGCCTCGAAGCCGAGGTCGGTGCGGCCGGTCAGGCGGCGAGCCGACGCGATGAAGGCCTCCATCTCCGACGGCAGCAGCGTCGCATCGCGTGCGGTGAAGCGTGCTTCGTCGAGCCCAGCCACGCGCAGCAGCTGCTCGATGTCGACACGTTGGCCGCGCAGCTGCTCGAGCAGCGGTTGCAGATAGCGCGTCGGAAGACGCTTGTTGTTCGGCGGAGCCATCACACGACGTCGGCGACCCCCGGGTAAGCGCTGGGCTGTCGGAAACAGACATTTCGCTGTCGAGATCGGACATCGCGCATCGATGGCACCCGCTCGATCATGCCGCCGGTCTCGAAGCAGGGCACCCGACGCCGGGAAATCGTAGCCAACGTGCACGGCAGCGTCGTCAGGGCAAACCTCGATTCGAGTCCTCTGTGTGCCGCCGGGCAGCCGGCACGCCGTCGATCGGTCATTGAACAGCTGCCATCTGCCTGATCGCTCGAGGAGCTCTTCATGAACCGTCCCACCCGACCGCCGCAAGCCACCGTCTACGCGGTGCTGTTCGTCGTCAGCGCCGCTTGCATGGCGGCGATCGGCGTCAGCGCGAGCGCGTATTTCGTTCCCGCCATCTGCCTGTTGCTGGCCGCCTGGCTGGTGTGGAGCGGGCGCGGCCTCAAGGGGTTCAACGCCATTCTGATGCTCAACCAGCTGACCGCGGTCGTGCTGATCCTCGTGCTGTGGCTCGGCGACGGGCTGGGACAAGCCAAGCTGAACATCTCCGGCCTCGCGCTGCTTGGCAACCTGCTCACCGGCGGGCCGCTGATGGGCGTGCTGGGGCTGCCGCTGCTGGTCAAGCTACGGTTCGGCAAGAGTCTGAAGGACTGGTTTGGCGTTGCGCAGCACGAGGAGCGCGCCTCCGCAACGAGCGCCGGCGTGCTCAACGCGGCGCAACCGCTGCGCATGCTGGCCGCCACGGTCGCCGTCGGCGCAGGGCTGTCGGCACAGCCCGCAGACGCCGCGGCGCTGAACGGCTTGGTCACGGCCGACGGCAAGCCGGTGGCCGGTGCGATGGTCACCGTGTTCAACGAAGCTAGGACCCAGCGCGAGACGGTGTACACCGGCGCCGATGGGCGCTACGCGATCCGCACTGGATTTGCCGGCACGCTCGATGTACGTGCGCGGCTGCTCGGCTACGCCGATGCGCGTGACAGCGTCCAGATGGCGGCCGAACAGCGCGCCGAGCACAACCTGCAGTTGTCGCCGCATGCGTCGGCGGCCGATCGCACCGCGGCATTGCCGGCATCAGCGCACAACGCGCGCCTGCCGTGGAGCAACGAGAGCGAGCGGGCACCGTTCGTCAGCCAATGCAACTACTGCCACCAGATCGGCAACGCCACGACGCGGGTACCGCGCAGCCATGAGGCGTGGCTGGGGACGATCCGCAAGATGGAAGGCTATATGGCGATGGTCACGCGCAGCGAGGCCAACAGCATCGCCAGCGTGCTGGCGCGCGGCTTCGATGGGCAACCCTTCGATGCCAAGTATGAAAACCGCGTCGCGCCCGAGTTGGCGCGTGCCAAGGTCGAGGAGTGGCTGGTCGGCGACAGCATGTCGTTCATCCATGACATGGACGTTGCCAAGAACGGCCTCTTCTATGGCACCGACGAGGGTCACGACGTGTTGTGGGCGCTCGATCCCGCGACCGGGAAGACCGAACAGATCGCGCTGCCCGACACCGACCTTCCGGTTGGTGGCCGCTTCGCCGGCATGAACCTGCACATCGGCATCTTCACCGGCAAGCACGGCCCGCACAGCATGGCTGAAGACAAGCAGGGCCGGCTGTGGATCACCAACGCGTTGTCGAGCACGATCATGT
>JBIODO010000092.1:0-11726 GCA_044445225.1 Burkholderiales bacterium | reverse complement strand
TCGAAGAACGGCAGCACGCCGCGCCAGGGCTCGTCGCGGTAAATCGGGATGCCCCGGTCGTCGCAGATCACGAACATCGCCCACAGGTAGGCCGAGTAGTAGCGCGCGGCCCCCTCCTCCAGGTCGCCGGCGGCCACCAGTGGCAGCCCCTCGACGAGAAGCGCGAGCCGGTCCTCGTCGGGATCGCAAAGGCTTTGCTGGGCCAGGCTGATCTCGCTGGAGTCCACACTCGGGCCCCACTGCAGCTGGCCGGTCACGCCGGTGACCTTGATCGCCGGCGCATTGCCGACCACGCGCTCGCTCGCGAAGAAACGCCGCAAATCCTCGACCGACAACGCACGCTCGAACAGCAGCGCCAGCGAGTTGTTCTCGTCGCCGAAGCCGAATTGCAGAATGGGTCGGCCACCGTGCCAAGCCTCGCAGGTGCACAGCGGGATGCTGGGCCCCCAAAGCAGCCAGCAATCGAACAGGAAGGCCTGCATCCGCTGCAGCCGCAATTCGGACTCGCGGGCGCCGAACGGGGCAGGCTCGCTGTCGCGGGTCGCTGGCATGGGTTGCGCGAGCTGCCTGCCGTAGTCTTCGATGACCGGCCCCCACTCCTCTTCGGTTTCGGCCAGCAGACCCGACAGCAGGTGCAGCGGCGCAACGAAACCACGCCGCACGCGCACTCTGCTGACGAAGCGGTCGACGCCGTAGCGATACGCCGACCGGTCGGTCGCCAGCACGCCGAAATAGTTGCGGATTTCGTCGGCGCGGGCGTAGAGCTTGGATACGTCGTCAACGTCGACGAAGATGGCGCCATCGCTGGTCGACAGAGTATTCAGGTGGTTGCCAAGCTCGGCCTTCCAGCGCTCGAGTTCGACCTTGTACTCGGTGAGTTCCTTTCGGTAGCGTTCACCGGCCGCTTGCCTTGACTCCACATGGCTGCCGTCGCGCCGCGGCAGTGCGTGGTGTCGCGCCGGCGGCAGCGGGCGCGGCCGCAGCAGTTCCCACTCAACCCGTACGCGGGCCGCGCGGTACCACTTTTCGCGGTTCAGCGTTAGCAGGTTGAGCTTCACCAGATCGACGAACGACCGTGACAACGACCATGGCAGATCCTTGTACAGCGACAGTGCAACGATTCGCCACGTAGGCACCAGCAGCCGGAATGCGTAGTACAGCGCGGCCGCGGCCAGCAGCCACTTCAGTACCTGCACCTCAGGTGTGTCGAGCAGGTTCTTGACGAACTTGACAATCAGCGCGAGTTCCGCGCCCAGCCAGTTGAGGATTTCCATGGCAACCCTCCCGTCAGCTGCCGGCCCCTTGGAACCCGCCGGCGCGATAGGTGAGCACCAGCGTGTCGCGATGGCCTTCGCGCGCGGGGTCGATCGGCTGGATCGGCGTGGACTCGTGGATCACGCGCGCATCGTCGAGCAGCAGCGCCGAGAACGGCTCGTCGAGGGTGAAGCGCAGCCCGTGCGGACCCGACGCCTCGAACACGCGCGTCTCGCCGCCCTTGATGCCTGCGCGCGACACCAGGACCACGGCGACGAAGTCCACGCCGTCGCGGTGCGCGCCCTCGGGCGTGGGCCGCCCGATGCCGCCGGCGGTGGTGATGCGAAACGGATGGGCCTCGACATACCACGGCTGTTGGCCCCGCAAACGGGTTGCGCAGCCGGCCAGCCCGCGCAGCAGCTGGTGCCATGCGGGGTCGTCGGTCCACAGCGCCCGCATCGGCTCGAAGTGGCGCTGAATGCCGCCATGCAGCGCGTTGTATTCCACGCTCTGCCAATGCGGCCGGTGCGGCGCCTGCGTCACCACGTCGCCCTGCACCACGAAGCACGAGTGGCGGCGCTGGCGATAGTGTCCACCGTCACGCAGGTAACGGTCGCTCGGCAAGTCGTCCCAGTGGCGGCACCATTCACCAAGATCGGCCAGCCGCACGCTGCACAACGCGGCCAGCGACGCGGCGTCGACCACGGCGTGGCCGTCGCGTGCGAGCGCGGTGTGCACATCGGCCGCCGGCGTCAGCGGCGGCCGCGGCGCCGCAGCGCTCATCGACTCGCCTCTGCCAGCGCCGCTCCCTTCACCAGCGCCTGAATCTTGGCCAGCGCGATCGCGCGGTCCATCGGCGCCATGCCGCAATTGGTGCAGGCGATCAGGCGGTCGCGCGGCACGAAGCGCAGCGCGTTGGTGATGGTCTTGGCCACCGTCTCGGGTGACTCGATGTCGTCGCTGGCGACGTCGATCACGCCGACCATCACGTCCTTGCCGGCGAGCAACGACATCAGGTCGGGCGGCACGTGCGAATGCAAGCACTCGAGCGACACCTGATCGATCGAACTCCTGGCCAGCACCGGAAACACCTTCTCGTACTGGCGCCACTGATCGCCCAGCGTCTTCTTCCAGTCGAGGTTGGCCTGGATGCCATAGCCGTAGCAGATGTGCACGGCTGTCGTGCAGGTCAGCCCCTGTGCCGCGCGCTCCAATGCGCGAATGCCCCAGTCGGCCACCTCGTCGAGGTAGACGTTGAACGCCGGCTCGTCGAACTGGATGATGTCCACGCCGTCGGCCTGCAGCGCCAGCGCTTCTTGATTCAGCAACTCGGCGAAGGCAAACGCGAGCTTCACGCGGTCGCCATAGTGGCGGTCGGCCACCGTGTCGACGATGGTCATCGGCCCGGGCAGCGTGAACTTGATCTTGCGGGTGGTGTGTGCGCGCAGGAAGCGCGCCTCGGCGTCGTGCACGCGGCCTTTCAACTTCAACGGCGCCACCACCTGCGGCACCATCGCCTTGTAGCGGTCGGCGCGGATGCCCATCTCGACCTTGTGCTCGAAGTCGATGCCCTCGATGCGTTCGAGAAACCCGTGCACGAAATGCTGGCGCGACTGCTCGCCGTCGCCGATGGTCGTCAGGCCAGCGTCTTCTTGCGCCTTGATCCACATCAGCGTGGCGTCTAGCTTGGCCTGCAGCAGCGTGGGTCCCTCGTGCGCCCAGCGCGGCCACAGCTTGTGCGTCTCGGCCAGCCACTCGGGCTTGGGCAGGCTGCCGGCCACTGCGGTGCGAAACATCGGTGTCTCCTGTGATGTGAGGTGAATCGCGGCATCGCGCCGCTACCAGGTGTCGACAAAAGCGCGCCGCGGCGGCAACGCCTGGCGCCGCGCCGTGGCCAGCACGCGCAGCAACCAATCGCGAGTCTGTGCCGGATCGATCACGTCGTCGATCTCCAGGTGGCTGGCCACGTTGAGCGCTCGCCCGCGCTCGCGCATGCCGGACAGCAGGCGTTCGAACAAGGCGTCACGCTCGGCGCCCTGCGCCGCTGCGAGTTCCTTGCGGAACCCCAGGCGCACGGCGCCCTCCAGCCCCATTGGCCCGAACTCGGCCTGCGGCCACGCCGCGGTGGCCACCGGCGCATGAAAGTGGCCGCCGGTGAACGCCATCGCGCCCAGACCGAAGCCGCGACGCAGCACCACCGACACCACCGGCACGCGCAGCGCCGCCGCGGTGACGAACACGCGGCCAGCATGGCGCAGCATGCCCTGCGCCTCGGAGGCCGGCCCGACCATGAACCCGGGCGTGTCGACCAGCGTGATCAGCGGGTGCCCGGCCGCATCTGCCAACTGCATGAAACGCGCGAGCTTGTCGCAACCGGCCACGTCGAGCGCACCGGCGAGGTGGCGCGGGTTGGTGGCCGCGATCGCCACCGGGTGCCCGCCCAGGCGCGCCAGCACGGTGACGACACCGAGGCCATACGGCGCTCGCAGCTCGATCACGCTGTCGCGGTCGGCCAGTGTGGTGATGATGGTGCGCGGGTCGAACACCGCATTGCGGCCGAGCGGAATCGCGTCGCGCAACGCCTGTTGATCTGCTGCACCGGCATCGGGCAACGCACCCTGATGCCAGGCCAGGATGCAGCGCGCCTCGTGCACGGCCTGCCCCTCGTCGTCGGCCAGCAGGTCGATGCCGCCGGCGCGCGCCAGCGTGTCGGCCGGGCCCACGTCGTCGGGCGCCACCACGCCGAGGCCACCGCCTTCGATCATCGCGGGCCCACCCATGCCGATGCTGGCGCTGCGCGTCGAGATCACATAGTCGCAACTGCCCAGCAGTGCCGCGTTGCCGGCGAAGCAATACCCTTCGACGATGCCCAGCGTCGGCACCCGGCCCGACAGCGCGGCCAGCGCGCGAAAGGTGGTGCAGTGCAGGCCCGACACCGAGGGCGAATCGACGTCGCCCGGGCGCCCGCCGCCGCCCTCGGCAAACAGCACGAACGGCAGCTTGTGCTCGGCCGCCAGCTCGAGCAGCCGATCGGACTTGCGGTGGTTGTGGTTGCCCTGCGTGCCGGCCAGCACCGAGTAGTCGTACGCCATCGCGGCGCAGCGCGCGCGTTCATTGCCGAAGTTGCTGGCATGCACGAGGCCGGTCCCGGTGACGAGCCCGTCGGCCGGCGTGTTCTTCTGCAGGTCATCGAGGCTGCGCCGGCTGCGCTGCGCAGCCACCGCGAAACCACCGTATTCGACAAAGGTGCCGGCATCGAACAGCGCCGCGATGTTTTCGCGCGCGGTGCGACGGCCCTGGGCGTGACGCGCGGCCAGCATCTGGGGGCGTGCAGCGTCGTCGAGCAACGCGCGGCGCACGTTCAGCTCGTCGAGGTCGGGGCGAGCGGCCGCGCGCGGTGTGGTCGCCACTGCGCGCGGTGCCGTATCGGCCACGGGCGCCAGGTCGAGCAGCAGGTCGCCTTCGTCGACCGCATCGCCGCGCTGCACGTGCACGGCCCTCACCACGCCGTCGGTCAGCGCTTCGACGGTGAACTCCATCTTCATCGATTCGAGGCGCAGCAGCACCGCGCCGCGGCTGACGGTGGCGCCGACGCTGGCTTCGACGGCGGTGACGGCGCCTTGCACGCTGGCGCGATGGTTGACGATGCCTTGCATGTTTAGACCGCGCTGCGGCGCCGCGGCTCGGGCTGAAATCAGCTTCCCATTGTGCGCGGTTTGTCGCGCTGCCCGGCGTGGCCTTGCCGCGCGCCGTCGGTGAGTTGGGGTGTCCGCGCTAGACTGGCCGCGACGTGGATCGCCTGAGAAAGCTCGACGCCGCCACCATGAGCCACGACTTCACCGTGCCCGACGCCGTGACCGCGCCCGTGCTCGCGATCGATGGCGACGGCATGGTGCGCGGCGCCAACGCGGCATTCGTCAGCGCCAGCGCCGGAGCACTCGACAAGGTGCTCGGCCAGCCGTTCGCTGGCTTGTGCGACGCGCGTGCACCCGGGACCGAAGCCTCGTTGCGCGCACTCTCGCAGGCGCTGCGCAGCCGCGCGCCGCTGGACGGCGTGAAGCTCGTGCTGCGCGACGGCAACGGCGCCGCCTGGCCGGTGTCGCTGTCGGCGCGGCCGGTGGGCGGCGCAACCTGGCTGACGCTGCTCGATCGCCGCGAATCGCTGCGCGCCGGTCACCTCGAAGACCTGTTGAACATGGCGCAGCAATTCGGCCGCCTGGGTGTCTACGAACGCGACCCGCGCACGATGCAGGGCCACTGGGACATCCACATGCACCGCTTCTGGGGCCTTTCGGTCGAAGACAAGGCGCCCGACTTTCAGGAGGCGCAAACGTACGTCGTGCCCGAAGACCGCGCGGGCATGGGCGAGAAATTCCTCAATTCGATGAAGACCGCCGGCAGCTACTCGCACCACTTTCGCGTGCGCGGCGCCGATGGCGTGCTGCGGCGACTGCATTCGCAGTGGACGGTGAGCAACGGCGCCGACGGCACACCCGATCGCGTGATCGGCGTGGTCATGGACGACACCGAGATCTGGCGGCTGGCCCAAAGCGTGCACGAGGCCAACGCGCAACTGGAACTGGCGCTGCAGTTGAGCGGCATCGCGATCTGGCGCCAGGACCTGGCGACCAACCGCCTGTACTACGACAACCAGGCCTGGCGCCTGCTGGGCATGACACCGCGCCCCGAGGGCCTGAGCCTGGACGAAGTGCGCGCGCTGATCCACCCCGACGACCTGCCCGCGGTGCAGCAGGCGATGCAACGTGCCATCACCGCTGCCGGGCCGACCGACATGGAGGCGCGCTACCGCACCACCGACGGCCGCTGGCTCGATGTGCTGACCCGCCGCGTCACGCAATACGATGCCGATGGCAAGCCGGTGGCTTTCATCGGCGTCGCACTCGACGTCACCGAGCGCCTGAGCGAGCAACGGCGCTTGCAAGACCTGACGCGCCGGCTCGAGCTGGCGGCCACCGCGGCCGGCGTGGGAATCTGGTCGTACGACGTCGACACCGACACCGCGGTGTGGAACGAGCAGATGTACACACTGCACGGCGTCGACCCTGCACAGCCGGCACCGAACCGGGCCGACTACGCGCGCTACATCGCACCGGAGCACCGCCACGTGCTGGAGCTGCGGGCGCAGCGCCTCTCCAGCGGCGACTTCGACCAGCGCGTGGCGCAGGCGGACATCCAGATCGTGCGCACCGATGGCACGCGGCGCGACGTGTCGATGCGCGTGCGCATGCTCAAGACCGACTCGGGGCTGCGCATGCTGGGCACCATGATCGACGTCACCGAGCAGCGCGCCGCGCGGCAGGCACAGCGCGACGCCCACGAGCGCGCCGCGCTGGCCGCACGCGCAGTGGGGCTGGGCACCTGGGAGCGCCCACGCAGCGGGCGCGCCATTTGGGACGAGCAGATGTGGCGCTTGCGCGGCCTCGAGCCCCGGCCCGAGGCATTGACGGAAGCGCAGCTCGAGGCACTGGTGCATCCTGACGACCTGCCGCCGATGAAGCGCGAGTACAAGGCCTCGGCACGGGAGCGGCGCCCTGCCAGCGGGCAGTTCCGCGTGCGCTGGCCCGACGGCAGCTGGCACTGGCTGGCTACCCGTTCGATCCCCGTCTTCGATGCCGCGGGCCAGGAGACGCGCCGCATCGGCGTCAACTGGGACGTGACACAGGCCCGCGAGGCCGAGCAGGCGCAGCAAGAGCGCGTGCTCGCGCAGCGCGAAAACCGCGCCAAGTCGCAGTTCCTGGCGCGCATGAGCCACGAGTTGCGCACACCGCTGCACGCGGTGATCGGCTTCGCGCAGTTGTTGTTGACCGATTCGTCGCTGGCACTGCGTGGCGACGCGCGCGAGCAGCTGCAACACATCCACGCCGCCGGCGAGCACCTGCTGGCGCTGGTCAACGACGTGCTCGATCTATCGAGCCTCGACACCGGCGAGATCAAGTTCGACCCGCAGGTGGTCGATCTGCGCGCACTGTACGACGCCGCCGCACCGATGGTGGCCGCGCTCGCCGCCGAGCACGATGTGCAGCTCAGCCGCGACGAACTCGCCCATCCGGTGTGGGCCGATCCGACCCGATTGCGCCAGGTGCTGCTCAATCTGCTGACCAACGCCGTCAAGTACAACCGCCACGGCGGCTCGGTGCAGGTGCAAGCGCATCGGTTGGATCGCCAGGTGGCGCTGCGTGTGCGCGACAGCGGCCGCGGCATGACCCGTGAGCAGCTGGCGCATGTGTTCGAGCCGTTCAACCGGCTGGGCCTCGAAAGCAAGGGCATCGAGGGCACCGGCATCGGGCTGGCGATCATCAAGGCCAACGTCGAGCGCATGGGCGGCAGCGTGCACGTGCAAAGCACGCCCGGCGTGGGCAGCGTCTTCGAGGTGCGGCTGCCCTGCCCCGCGATCGAGCAGCCCACGCTCGCGGCGACGCAGGCGGTGCCGCCAGCGCCTGAACCGCCGACAAACACCACGCACGCGCGCGCGGGACGCCTGCTCTACATCGAAGACAACCCGGTCAATGCTTTGATCGTGCGCGAGCTGGTGGCGCAGCGCGGCAACCTCACGCTCGAGGAAGCCGACGACGGCGCCAGCGGCATCGACCGCGCGCGCAGCGCGCAACCCGATTTGATCCTGCTGGACATGCAGCTGCCCGACATCGACGGACTCGAAGTGCTGCGCCGCCTGCGCGCCGACCCGAGCACTGCATCGATCCCCTGCATCGCGCTGTCGGCCAACGCGATGCCCGAAGACATTCAACGCGCACTCGGCGCGGGCTTTGCCGACTACTGGACCAAGCCGCTGGACTTCCGGATCTTTCTCGGCGCGCTGGATACGTTGTTCGGCAAGCGGGCTTGACTCGGCGCCCTCAATCGTCGATCAGCCCGCGCTCGCGCAGCATCGGCTCGACGCTCGCCGCGCGGCCGCGGAACGCCTCGTACGCGGCACCCGGCTCGACGCTGTTGCCGCTGGAGTAGATCCAGCGCCGCACGCGTTGGGCCACCTCGGCATCGAACGGGTCACCCGCCTCGACGAACGCGTCGTAGGCGTCGGCATCGAGCACCTCGGCCCACAGGTAGACGTAGTAGCCGGCGGCATACCCCGAGCCGGAGAACAAATGCTGGAAGTGCGGCAGGCGGTGATTCAGCCCCGCCACCGCCGGCGCGCCGCGCTCGGCGAGCACGCGCCGCTCGAAGGCGACAATGTCGTCGATCGGCTCGCTCGCCGCGTGCGCCGCCATGTCGACCAGCGCACTGGCCGTGTAGCGCACCGACTCGTAGGCCTGGCCGAAGCGCCGCGCCGCGCGCACGCGCTCGATCAGCAGGTCGGGGATCGGCTCGCCGGTCTTGCAGTGGCGCGCATGGCGCTTGAGCACCTCGGGCTCGTCGATCCAGTGCTCGAACAGCTGCGACGGCAGTTCGACGAAATCGCGCAGCACCTGCGTGCCCGACAAGCGCTCGTAGTGCACGTCGGACAACAGGCCGTGCAGGCCGTGGCCGAACTCATGAAACAGCGTGCGCACGTCGTCGAGCGACAGCAGCGTCGGCCCGTGGCCGTCGCCGCGCGCGAAGTTGTTGTTGTTGAGCACCACCGGGCGCGACTGCAGGCCATTGCGGTGCTGCCAGTGCAGCGCACTCATCCAGGCGCCGCTGCGCTTGCCGGCACGCGCAAAGTTGTCCTGCAGGAACAGGCCGATCACGCCGCCGCCGGCATCGGCCACCTCGTAGGCGCGCACGTCCGGGTGATAGGTGATCACGTCTTCGCGCGGCCTGAAACGCAGGCCGAACAGCCGGTGCGCGCAGTCGAACGCGGCCTGCACCATGTTCGGCAGCGAGAAGTACGGCTTCAGATCGGCGTCATCGAGCGCGTAGTGTTCGCGGCGCACCTGCTCGGCCCAATAGCGCCAGTCCCAGGGCTCGAGCGCCTCGCCCGAGCCGTGCGCGTTGCGCGCGGCCTCCAGCATCAGCCGCTCGCGCGAGAGCGCCGGCGCCGCCTTGGCCCACACCTGATCGAGCAGCGCCCACACCTGCGACTGCGTGCGCGCCATGGAATCGGCCAGCGCGTAGTCGGCATAGCTCGCGTGCCCATGCAGCACCGCCTGCTCGCGGCGCAGCGCGAGGATCTCGCGCGCCACCGGGCGGTTGTCGTGCGCGCCGGCGTGCTCGCCGCGCGACACCCAGGCCCGCCACGCCTGCTCGCGCAGGTCACGCCGTCGCGAGAAGGTGAGAAACGGCACCACCAGCGAGCGCGCCAGCGTGATCGCGTGGCCGCTGGCCAGCCCGCGCTCCGCGGCGGCTTGGTGCGCGGCCGCACGCAGGAAGGCGGGCAGCCCGGCCAGGTCGGCCTCGCTGCGCAACTCCAGCGCATAGGCCGCCTCGTCGTGCAGCACGTTTTGCGCAAAAGTGGTCGTCAACTCGGCCAGGCGCTGCATCACCTGCGCGTAGCGCCGGCGAGCGTTGCCTTGCAGCCGCGCCCCGGCGCGCACGAAATCCAGGTGCACGCGTTCGAGCAGACGGTGTTGCTCGGCGCTGAGAGGCAGCGCCTCTCGCTGGGCGTGCAGGGCGTCGACGCGCTCGAACAGCGCCGCGTCCATGTACACGCTGCTCCAGTGGGCCGCCAGTGGTGCCGCCATCTCGCGCTGCACCGCCTGCAGCGCGTCGCTGGTGGCCGACGCGGCCAGGTTGTGGAACAGCGCCTCCACCCGCGACAACAAGCGGCCCGCGGCGTCGAACGCCGCCATCGTGTTGTCGAACGTCGGCGTCTCTTGCCGCGCCGCGATGCGGGCCAGCTCCTCGCGGTGCTCGCGCATGCCGCGTTCGAACGCGGGCTTGAAGTGCTCGGGCCGCACGAGGTCGAACGGCGGCAGTTCGAACGGCGCCTGCCACGGCGCCAGCAGCGGGTTGATCGCAACGTCCATCTTGCTCTGGGCCCGCAGGCCCTTCGGGTCACTGCGCGATGATGCCATCGCGGCGCTCGCCTGTCGGGGGGAATCCCCGCTTGAAATGGGGGCGCGGTGCTCGCCACACTGGCCGCCCACCATTCAAGACACTGCCCGAGGCCGAGACTTGCACACGACGAATCACTGCGCGTGCCGGTTTTGCTACCCTCGCGCGGCATGCGCCGTGGCCCTCGCGCTGCTGTGCGCATTGACCACCGCCCTGAGCAGCCTGGCCATGGCCGAGACGAAGCCCGACGACGACCCCTACCTGTGGCTCGAAGAAGTCCAAGGCGATCGCGCGCTGGCGTGGGTGCGCGAACGCAATGCGGCCTCGCGCAAGGTGCTCGAGGCATTGCCCGACTTCGCCGGCACGCGCACCCGCATGCGCGAGGTGCTCGATTCTCGCGACCGCATCCCCATGGTCACGCGTCGCGGGCCCTGGCTCTACAACTTCTGGCAAGACGTCGATCATCCGCGCGGCGTGTGGCGGCGCACGACGATGGCCGAGTACCGCAAGGCGCAGCCCGCGTGGGACGTGCTGATCGATCTCGACGCGCTGGGCCGCGAAGAGCACGAGAACTGGGTGTGGGCCGGCGCCACCTGTCTGCGCCCCGCCGACACGCGTTGCCTGCTCAAACTCTCGCGCGGCGGCGCCGATGCCAACGTGGTGCGCGAGTACGACCTCGCGGCGCGCCGCTTCGTCGGCGATGGCTTCGCGCTGCCCGAGGCCAAGACCGATATTGACTGGCTCGACCTCGACACCGTGCTGGTGGCCACCGATTTCGGCGCGGGCTCGCTCACCGAGTCGGGCTATCCGCGCGTCGTCAAGCGCTGGCGCCGCGGCCAGTCCTTGGCGCAGGCGAGCACGGTGTTCGAAGGCCAGACGAAAGACGTGGCCGCCGGCTTCACGATCGACCTCACCCCGGGCTTCGAGCGGGTCGTGGTCAACCGCCAGATCGACTTCTACAACGCCGACCTCGCGCTGCTGCAAGGCGACCGCGTGGTGCCGATCGAGCGGCCGAGCGACACGCAGCTGACGTTTTGGCGCGATCACGTGCTGCTCGAGTTGCGCAGCGATTGGACGGTGAGTGGCGCCACCCACCGCCGCGGTTCGCTGCTGCTGGCGCCGGCGTCTGGCTACCTCGCAGGACGGCGCGAGTTCGTGCGGCTGTTCGAGCCCACGGCGACGCGATCGCTGGCGAGCTTCACGACCACGCGCTCGCACATCGTGCTCGACATCCTCGACAACGTGGCTAGCCGGGTGCAGGAGTGGCACCAAGACGAGGGTCGCTGGCGCAGCCGCGACATCGAGGCGCCGCACCCCGGCACCATCGGCGTCGCGGCCTTGCACGACCCGATGCTCGAGCGCGACGAGTGGGCCGAGGCGTACTGGTTGCAGTACAGCGACTTCCTGACGCCCGATTCGCTGATGCTGGCCACCACCGGGAGCGACGAGCGCCAGCTGGTGAAATCGCGGCCGCGCTTCTTCGACGCCACCGGCATGCGCGTGGAGCAGCGCGCCGCCAC
>JBIODO010000091.1:0-11744 GCA_044445225.1 Burkholderiales bacterium | reverse complement strand
GCGGCCACTGCGCGTGAGTTGAGCAGCGGCAGACCCAACAGGGCCGCCGACTGGATGGCATTGCCGAGAAAGTCGCGTCGCCTCATGTTTGCCTCCATACCGTTTTACCGAAACCGCCGTCCCAATCTGGCCGGAACATCAACCGTGCACCCGAGACGCCTTCAAACTGGAAGCGATCATGCAGCCGGCAGTTCCCCGTTGAACACCGCGTTCACGGGGTTTCGCCTATGCAGACCGACAACTTCATCACGCTGGAAACACGTTTGGCCGGCAATGCGTGCATCCGCAACGATCTCCGGTCGCCTCGCGCGGTCAATACCGGTGGTTCGAAAGCGACAGACGGATTCTTCTAAAAACCGGGCGGCGTGTCGACGCGCGCCGCCGGTTCAACCGGTGGTGTCGCTGCGCAACTGCTCCGACAGGCCCTGCAGCATGACCGCGCGGCGCAACGTGGTGCGCACCTTCAGCTTGCGCTCGAACAGGGCGTTGGAAAACTTCGACTGGCTCTGCCTGATGCGGCACTTCCAGTACACCTCGGTGCTGTGCACCATGAAGTCATCGACCGCGCTGCGCAGTGTGGCCAGCGTCGACACCTGCTCTTCGCTCAGTGCCGCACCGAGAAACGCCACGTTGACGTCGGCCAAGGCGCTGTCGCTGGCCAGTGCCATGCCGTGGCCTGCCACCGCGTGCACCTGCGCGATGCTGCGCACGAAAGCGTGCGTTTCGAAGCCAAGCCGCGGCGGCAAGCCCTGATCGATCGCCGCCGCCAGTGCACCCGCATTGCGCGACGTTGAGCGAAACACCACGTTGCCGCTGTTGATGTAGGTGTGCGCGTCGCCGTAGCCGAGGTCGCGGAAGTGCTGCGCCAACGCCGCCATCTTGACGAATCGACCGCCGACGTTGATAGCGCGCAGGAACGCGACGTAGGTGGGCATGCGCGCAGATTGGCTGCGGCTGGGCGTCAGGCCGGCGGCGGATCGCGCCAGACGAACTGCGCCGGATCGTAGAAGAACTGCTCCTGGGCGATGCGATCGCCCTGCCATCGCTGATAGGCCAGTTCTTCGATCTCACGAACGCGGCCGTCGTTGCCTTCGAAGCGGAAGATCCAGCGCACCACCACGATGTCGCCATCGACCAGCACCGGCCGCACGCAGCGCGACTGCACTGAGCGCACGCGCGCGAGTGTGGCGCGCTCGCTGGCCACCAACGCGTCGCGGCCGACGCGCGGCGCATTCATGTTCTCCTGCATCGACGCGCCTTCGGTGTAGAACTCCTCGATCGCCTGCACGTGCGCGTTGCTTTCGACTCGCGCGATGAAGCGCTCCAGGGCCCGGGCAGATGGCATTGCGCAACGATACACCGCCCGATGCGCCGCGCCAGCGGGCCTGGCGTCACCCCGCCGCCGTTGATGCGTCACCGCGCACCGCGGCGCGCAGCGCCGCGCGGGCCAGCAAGCGGGTGGAGTCGAGCGTGGGCAGGCTCGAATTGGCGTCGTTGATGATCAGTGGGATCTCGGTGCAGCCGAGCACCACCGCATCGCAGCCGTCACTGCGAAAGTGCTCGATCAGTTGCTGCAGCGTGGCCACCGACTCGGGCTTGAACACGCCGTTGACCAATTCGTCCATGATGATGCGGTGCACCTCGTCGCGCTGCACGGCGCTCGGCCGCACGTAGGCGGCCGGGTAAACTGTGCTGTCGACCAGCCAGCGCGTGCCGGTGAGGCCGATGCGCCGGTAGCCGCGCGCCAGTGCCTCGGCAGCCACCACCTCGGCGATGTGCAGCCACGGCCGTGGCGAGCGCGGCAGCACGTGGGGCATCGCCTGGTGGATCGTGTTGTCCGGGCAGATCAGCACTTCGGCGCCGATGGCCGCCAGCTTGTTTGCCGAGTCGAGCATCAGCTCGGCCACACCTGTCCAATCGGCGCGCTCGAGGCAAGCCACGTAGTCGGCCAGCGAATGCGAATGCATCGCCACCTCGGGATGAGCGTGCGCTCCGAGCCACTGCGGGGCCTCTCCGCACACGGTGCGATAGCACAGCGACGCGCCCTCGGCCGAGCACGCGACGATGCCGATCGGTCGGGGTCTGGCGTGCGTGTTCATCGCCTCAGGGCTTCGGGTGCCGCTGAAAGAAATCCCAGATCAGCGCGGTGCCATCGAGCTGACGGCACACCTTGCCGACCAGGCGCTCGGGCAGGTACTGCGAGCCGCCCGGCCAGGTGTGGCCGCCACCGTCCAGGCGCAGCAGCTCCACGCTGGTCCCATGCCCGCAGTTCGGATACGCGAGGCGCGTCAGGGTGCAGCCATCACCGAGATCGACCATCGGCTGCGCCACTGGCGCGGTGCCGCAGCCGTCGTGGTTGGCCCACTGCCGTGCCGACTCCTCGGCGCCGGCGACGCTGCCGCGCGCGCCGCCCAGCACCTTGACCTCGCCGCCTCGGTACGGCACCAGCGGGTCGAGCGTGCCGTTGACGATCAGCGCCGACACCGGGGCCTGTGGATCGAAGCGCGCCAGCAACGGCTGCGGCACGCCGCCGGCCACCGGCGCGATCGCGGCGAGGCGCTGCGACAGCGCAATGGCCAGCCGATGCGAGAACATCGCGCCATTGCTGATGCCCGTGGCGTAAATGCGCTTGTGGTCGATGCGAAGCTGCGCGCTCAACTCGTCGATCAGCGCGGCCACGAAACCGACATCGTCACTGCCATCGCGCTGCGCGGCGATCGCGTCGCTGCCGCGGCCGTCGTTCCAGCTCCTGCGGTAGCCGGCGGGATAGGCCACGACGAAGCCCTCGCGGTCGGCCAGCTCGCTGAATCGGCTCTCGCGCTCGATCTGCTCGGGCGTGCCACCGCCGCCGTGGAACACCAGCACCAGCGGCGCCGGCCGTTCGGGGTCGAGAGCCTTGGCCACGTGCAGGCGGTAGCTGCGTTGCACTATGGCCACCTGCACGGTGCGCTGCTGCGTGGCGCCGATCACCTCTATATCAGCGGCGAGTGCGCCATCAGCCCACGCGACGATGCCCACGGCACCGGCGAAGATGCCGCAAGCGACGCGCTGCAGCATCCTCAAGGGTCCGATGCGGTCAGCTCGTAGCCGACCTTCGGGAAGTGCACGCGCACCGTGCCCAGGCCCGGCGCCTCGCGCGTCAACGTGACATGGCGGTCGGACACCGCGCTCACGGTGCCGCTGATCGGGTCACGCCCGTAGTCGTCGGCAGTCAGCACCACCGCTTGTCCCACACGGTCATCGTCGACCATCGGCCATGCCGGCTGCCACGGCGCGTCGGACTGCGCCGTCTTCACGTCGTGCAGGGCTTCGTCGGGGGTCATCGGCTCAAAGCGGCCGTGGCCAATGGCCGCCATGCGATCGGCCCAGTCGCGCAACGCGGGGAAACGCTGCAGCAAGGTATCGCGCTGCGGCGGTTGGCGCAGCCACCACAGCGTGTGATACGCGCTGAAGTCGGCGGCCGATGGCTTGCTCCCGGCGAGGTGCATGCCACCGGCGGCACGCAGCAAGTCGTCGAGCACCGTGAGGTAGGCGACCACGTGGTCGCGTGCACTGGCACGCACACTGGCCGAGCGCCGCGTGTCGACCGCCGGTGCCATGAACGGTGCGCGGTCGCGCAAGAAGGCGCCCGGCTGGATGCCCGCCTCGAGCAGAGGCTGCACGTCTTCGCGCGTCTCGAAGCGCACCGGGCCCATCATCACGAAGGCACGCGGCTCGGCCCAGTTGGCGATCAGTGTCGACAACGCCCGCGCCTCCGGGGGAAACAACGGCGGCGTGGGCGTCACCGAGTCGAGCACCTCGGCCATCAGGCGCGTGTCGCAAAAGAAGTCGGCGCCGCGCTGCAGCACCGGGATGCGCCTGAAGCCACCCAGCACCGGCTGCAAGCCCGGCCGCGGCGGCAGCGGCGACACCTCCACCGAGCGCCAGCTCGCGCCCTTGTAGCCCAGCATCAGTCGCGCCTTCTCGGCATAGGGCGAGAGTGGGTAGTGATGCAGGATCCAGGCGCTCATCGGTGGTCTCCGTTCACTTCACTTCAGATGTGGCGCCACCACCTCGCGGGTCAGCGCGCTCGGCACCACCGGGATGAACTCGAACGTCACGCCGGCACCGCGCCACTGCAACACCCATTGCTGCAGCAGCCGCGCATCGTCGCACTCCATCAGCTGAAAGCAGCGCGCGAAGCTGGGCTCGACCCAGCTGTCGATGTAGCGCAAGCCCTCGGGCAGCATGCGCCCGCCGTCGCGCACGCGCTCGTACACCGGCACCATGTCGTGGTCGCGAAAGCGCTCGATCACCATGAAGAGCATCGTCGTGTACCTCTGCTCAAGCCTTGGCGTCAGCGCCCGCAGCCGGCACTGCCTCGCGCGGGCCGAAGCGTTGCGCCGAGCGCTCGCGCGCTTTGGCGGCCACCTCGTCGCGGTTGCGCGGCGGCGCCTGCGTGACCATCGAGCCGATCAGCTCGCGCGCTGCGGCAGCCACCTTTTCGACCGCGGCCTCGAACGCCTGCTCGTTGGCCTTTGACGGTACGGTGAAGCCGCTCAGCTTGCGCACGAACTGCAGCGACGCGTCGCGGATCTCCAGCTCGGTGGCGGGCGGTTCGAAATTGAACAGCGTTCTGATGTTCCTGCACATGATGCGGCCTGCTACGACTTCAGTTCCACCTCGGCCTCGATCTCCACCGGGATGTCGAACGGCAATTCGGCCATGCCCACCGCGCTGCGCGCGTGGCCACCGGCCTCGGCCCCGTACAACTCGAGAATCAGCTCGGAGAAGCCGTTGATCACCGCCGGCTGCTGGTTGAACCCGGGCGCCGAGTTGACCATGCCGAACACACGGTTCCACTGCTGCACGCGGTCGAGGTCACCGAGCGCGCGCTTCAGGCTGCCCAATATGCTCAGCGCCACGGTGCGCGCCTGGGCGTAGCCCTGCTCCAGCGTCAGCTCGCGCCCAAGCTTGCCCAGCGGAGCAGCGATCGACCCATCGGGGTTCTGCGGCCCATGGCCCGAGATGAAGGCCCGCGTGCCCGCCAGGCGCACGAACTGAAACGGAAACGTCACGCCGGGCGGCAACCGGATCGGTGCGGGCAATTGCAGACCCAGCGCGGCGAGTTTGTTTTCGACGGTGGACATCACACTCCTTGGTTGTTGACGGTCACGCGAGCGGCACCACTGGTCATCCGCTGCGGCGCTCCAATGCGAGCTTCAGGCCCAGGCCCACCAGCACCGCACCGCTGACCCGGTGCAGCCAGACCAGCGCCTGCGGCCGCGCACGCAACCACGTCGACAGCAAGCCTGCGCTCAAGCCCACTGGCGCCTTGACGACGAACGTGAGGCCGGCGAACACCAGGCCGAGCACCAGCATCGAGAGCGTGGGGTGCGCCGCCTGCGGCAGCACAAATTGCGGCAGAAAGGCGAAGTAGAAGACCGCGATCTTGGGGTTCGACAGGTTCGACAACGCGCCGTCGCAAAACAGGCGCCACAGCGATCGCGGCGCAGCGCTCGACAGCTCGAGCCGACGCGCGCCGCTGCGCAGCATCTGGACGCCCAGATACACCAGATACGCCGCACCGACGAGCTTGAGCGCGACGAACAGCCACTCCGATGTGCGCAGCACCGCGCCCAGCCCGAGCGCCGCCAGCACCGTGTGGCCGACCAAGCCGACGCTGACGCCCGCCGCAGTGGCCACGCCGGCGCCTGCGCCCTGCGCGATCGAGCGCGACATCACCAGCATCATGTCCTGCCCCGGCGTCGCGATCAGCAACAGCGAGGCAACGATGAACAGCAGCCACGACACTTCGACCATCACGCGCATCCTCAATCGTCGTGCAAGATCGCAGAGGCGCTACACCTGCGTCGAATAGCCACCGTCTACCGCGATGGCGGTGCCGGTGACGAAGTCCGATGCGGCGCTCGCCAAGAACACCGCGATGCCTTCGAAATCGTCGGCCGTACCCCAGCGCTCCGACGGCGATCGCGCCAGCACGCGCTCGTTGAGGCCCTGCAGTTGCTGGCGAGCCTGGCGCGTCAGGTCGGTGTCGATCCAGCCCGGCAGCACCGCGTTGACCTGGATGTTGTCGGTGGCCCAGCCGACGGCCAGCGACTTGGTCAGCTGCACGATGCCGCCCTTGCTCGCGCCGTAGGCCGGCGCGAACGACGCGCCGAAGATCGACAGCATCGATCCGATGTTGATGATCTTGCCGCCACCGGCGCGCTTCATGTGGGGATGCACCGCACGCGAGCAGACGAAGGCGCTGGTCAGGTTGGTGTCGATCACTTGCTGCCACTGCGCAACTGACAACTCGTGTGCCGGCTTGCGGATGTTGATGCCGGCGTTGTTGACGAGGATGTCGATGCGGCCGCAGCGCTCCATCGTGTCGGCCACCAGCGCCTCGACCGAGCGCTCGTCAGTCACGTCCACCGCGAGGGCCAGCGCGTCGCCGCCGAGCACCTTCAACTCGAGCACGGCAGCACTTGACTTGTCGCGGTTGCGTGCCGCCACGACCACGCGGGCACCGGCCTTGGCCAGGCCCTTGGCCATGCCCAGGCCGATGCCGCCGTTGCCGCCGGTGACGATGGCCACGCGGCCCTTCAGATCAAACATGCGAGGGCCTCCCGAACCACAACCAAGCCAAGGTCGCCACGGCGACGGCACCCACGAGCGCCACGGCGGCGCCCAACCACAACCAGCGCACGCGGTTGGTTTCGATGCGCTTGATCAGCTGTGCATTCTGGTCGGCCAACGCCTTGATCAACTCCGACGACGCCAACATCTGCGCATGCAGGTCGGTGATCGCGGTCTCGAGACCATGCACGCGCGACTCGAGCGCGCCGATGGCCTGCGCCGGTGACGCGGCGGCGGGCAGGTCCGCCTCGAGCACCGCGTCGGGCTGCGGCTTCTTGCCCACCGAGTTCCACAGCTTGCGCGCGCCCTCCGCAACCTTGGGGGCGTTCTTGATCACCTCGGACCACGGTACGCTTTGCAGAACGGTCAGCCAGGGAACAGGCATCGGCAGTGCTCTCGCAGGGCTCGGCCGATCACAAGCTGCCGAACGACGTGTCGCTCTCGGCGCGGGCGTCGCCCACGAACAGGCGCAGCACGGTTAACTCGCCTTCGTGCTCCCATACCCGCGTGCGAATGACGAATTGCCGGCCGCCGAAACGCACCACGTCGCCCACCGCCGGCGTCGCCGTGTGGCCCTGCCAGTAGCGCGGCACCACGATGCCCTCGCGCCGAATCCACGCCTGGTCATCGGCGTTGAAGACCAAGCTCACCTGCAAGCCTTGCTGTGACATCGATCTCTAAACCTCCACGTGCAGCATATCGCTCATCGAGCGCCATTGTCGGCGCCTGGCCGACCCGGCGCGGCCTCGTCGCGCAACCGCCTGGCCTGCGCCTTGCCTGCGTCGAACGCCGCGCGACGGCGCTGCAGCTCATCGGCCGACAGGCGCTGCACGTTGCAGTAGTCGAGCTTCCAGTCGGCGCTGGTGCTCCAGCGCAGCGGCGACTGCACCGTGGTGCGCGGCGCCGGCGCCGACTCCAGCACGCGCAGCGCCAGCTCCAGCGTGAGGGCCTGCGAATCGGCATCGCGCGGCCGGCCCGCGGCGTTGCCGAGCGGGAAATCGGAGAACAGCAGGCGCGGCACACCGACGTGCTCGACGATGTCCTTGGCGCAACCCATCACCACGGTGGCAATGCCGCCGGCCTCGAGCGCTCGCGCGGCAAGGCTCACGCTCTGGTGGCACACCGGGCAGTTGGGCACCAGGATCACCGCATCGACGCCATCGGCCTGGCAGCGCGCGACCAGCTCGCGGCAATCCACGTCGATCGTGACGCGGTGGCTGCGGTTGGTGGGCAGGCCGTGAAAGCGAGCGGCCAGCGCGCCGATGCGGCCCGCCGCCGCGCAACGGCGCAGCGGCTCGAGCGGAAAGTACGACCCGATGTCTTCGGCCGTGGTGTGCGCGCGGTCGATCGCCACGTGCGAGATGCGCAGGTCGGGGTTGCTCGCGCTGTCGCCGGAGTAGACGCTGTAGAACTTGGCGGCCGCGTTGTACGGCGCACCGGGCCCCTGGTCGCCGCATTCGGGCCGGTACGCCGCCGCGGTGGTGACGATCGCCACACGGCACGACGCCAGCGGCTTGACCAGGCGGTGAAACGGCACCTCCACGAAGTGAGCCCACCGATATGGCTCGCCGTAGCCAAGCGCCGCGTAGTACTCGCGCGTGCGCTGCATGTAGGCGATCGGCACGTCGTGCGCTGCGGCGAAGATCGGCTCGTTGGCGGGTTCCATGGCGATGGACGTTGGCGTTGGGCACCACGGCCCGGTGCGCGGGTGCTGCCGCTCAGGTTTCCGGCGCGAGCAGCGCGATGGTGATGCGCGATATGCAGGTGAGCTGGCCCTTGTCGTTGCTGAGCTCGATGTGCCACACCTGCGTCGTGCGGCCCATGTGAAACGGGCGGCCCACACCGTTCACCCACCCTTCCTTGACGCTGCGCAGATGGTTGGCGTTGATCTCGAGCCCGACCGGGCGCATGCCATTGGGCGACGAGAAGGCGGCGCCGCACGACCCCAGCGACTCGGCCACCAGCACCGAGATGCCGCCATGCAAGATGCCCATCGGCTGGCGCGTTCGCGCGTCCACGGGCGCGCGCGCGCGGATGAAGTCGTCGCCGACCTCGAGGAACTCGATGCCCAGATGAGCCACTGTCGTGTCGACATGAATCGAATTGAGCAACTCCACCGAGATCGGGCGTTTCCAGATCGACGTCATGAATCGAATGCCTGTTGGCGAATGGCCGCAGGCTACAAGCCGACGGCGCGATGCGCCAGCCGCTTGAACTCGAACGAGAACGGATGCCAGAACGCCATCTGGCGCTGCGTCATCACCAGCGCCGCGAGATTGGCCCTGGGCGCGATCCACCAGTGGGTGCCTGCGACGCCACCCCATTGCAGTTCACCGGTGGAGCGCGCAGGGTCGATCGCCGATGGCTCGATCTGCTGGTCGACATAGCGCTGCATCGCCGCATGCACGGCGCTGAAGTCACTGCGGGTCGGCATGACGGCCAGACGATCCATCTCGAGCCCCTCTTGTTCTTCTTTCGTTGATCGAGCCCGGCTACTCGCTGGCGATCGCCTTGTAAGTCAGCGCGCCCAGAACGGCGCCGACGATCGGTGCGAGCCAGAACAACCACAGTTGCGCCACGGCCCAATCGCCCACGAACACGGCCACGCCCGTGCTGCGCGCGGGGTTCACCGATGTACCAGTGACCGGAATGCTGATCAGGTGGATCAGCGTCAGCGCCAGCCCGATGGCAATCGGCGCGAAGCCGGCCGGCGCACGCTTGTCGGTGGCGCCGAGGATGATCAGCAGAAAGAACATCGTCATCACCACTTCGCACACCAGCGCGGCCAGCAGCGAGTAGCCACCCGGCGAGTGGTCGCCATAGCCGTTGGAGCCCATGCCCTTGGACAGATCGAACCCGGCCGCGCCGCTGGCGATGACATACAGCACCGCGCCGGCAACGATGCCGCCGAGCACCTGCGCCACGATGTACGGCGCGAGCTTGGCCGCGGGAAAGCGGCCGCCGACCCACAGACCCACCGACACCGCCGGGTTCAGGTGGCAGCCCGAAATGTGGCCGATGGCGTAGGCCATCGTCAGCACCGTCAGCCCGAAAGCAAGCGAGATGCCGTGCAGGCCGATGCCCAAATGAGGGAACGCGCCGGCCAGCACCGCCGCACCGCACCCACCCAGCACCAACCAAAAGGTCCCCAGGAACTCTGCGCCGTATTGCTTCATGTCCGTCTCCTGTTGCGCGCAGCCGCGGATTGTGCGCCAGCGGCGCTTCACAGGCCTGCCGGCCGTGACGTAGTGCACTCCGGCGGCCCGGCGGCCGCCCAGACCGGTATCAAGTTCCGACCGTCTGCAACCGAATGTATGCGGTGCTGCGACCGATCCTACGGTCGGGCCGGCGCGCTGTTCGCATCGGATCCTCATAACCGGAGAAAACCTTGTCTGTCATCTACCTGGTCGCATTGACCGCGGTGTCCATGGCCTTGCTCGGCGCGCTCATCGAGGCGGCCTGGGCCGTGTCGCGCAAACCCGTTTGGAGCCAACCGAATCACGCCCTCCGCCGTGTGATCACCATGGAAAGGCGCACCCTCACGCTGCCGTATGTCGGCGTCGATCGCCGCGGTGCGACGGCGGCGGATCCGCATGGTGAAGTGGACAGATTGGCGGCATAGTCAGACAGCGCCGCACAAGCTTGCTGCATGGCGCCGGCGCCGGCATTCGCCGGCGCTTTTATTTCTCGGCCGCCGGTTGCAAGCAGCCGAATCCTGGATGAAACTGCGCTCCCAACCAGGCGCAAAAGCAGGACCGATCATGCGCTCTGTCGAGTTCTTCACCTATCTGCTGCCGAGCGATCGTGCCGGTGGCCAGCCGCAACCCTCACGCTTCAAGCTTACGTCCTGGCAGGCCGTGGCTTACCCGGGCGCCACCTGCGTCGAAACCTCGCGCGAGGTGCGCTTGTGCCCCGAGTCACCCGACGAGCGCGCGCTGCTCGGCATTCCCGGGCTTGACGACGACGGCAGCGCACCGCGGCCGTAGGCACTGAATTCGGGCGCCGGGGTCACTCGGGCAGCAAGCCGATTTCTTTCGTCGCCGCGGCCCAGCTCTGGTGCTCGGCGCGCAGGAACGCGCCCACCTGCTCGACACCCATGCCGGCATCGGCGATCGGCCCGATCGCTGCAATGCGCTCGGCCATGGCGCGATCGGCGAGCACCGCGTTGACGTCGCGATTCACGCGCTGCACCACATCCGCTGGCGTGCCGGTCGGCGCAACGATCGCGAGCCAGCCGACCATGTCGAAGCCCGGCAGCGATTCGGCCAGCGCCGGCACTGACTCGAAGCCGGCCACGCGCCGCGCCGAGCTCACCGCGAGCAACCGCAGCTTGCCCGAGCGCACCAGCGCCGCGCTCGACGCGAGGTCGGCCACGATCGCCTCAACCTGCCCGCCAAGCAGATTCTGCGTGGCCACCGCGATCGACGCGTAGGGCACCTGATTCGGCTCGATCTTCAGGCGCGCCGCCATCACGCGCGAGATCATGCCGCTGAAGGTGCGCGGCCCCTCGTTGCCGAGCGTCAAGCGCCCCGGCTCGGCCTTGGCCTTGTCGATGAGGCCCTGCAGCGATTGCAGCGGCGAGTTCGCTTCGACCAGCAGGCCGAATGGGCTGCGCGCGACGAAGGCGACCGGCACGAAGTCTTTCTGCGGGTCGTAGGGCAGCGACTTGAAGAGGTAGGCGTTCGTCACCAGCGCGGCCGTGGTCGCGAAGTAGAAGGTGCTGCCGTCGGCCGGCGCGCGCGCTGCGGCCTGCGCGCCGATCGTGTTCTGTCCGCCGGGTTTGTTGTCGATCACGACCGGTTGGCCCCACAGCGCGCCCAGCCGCTCACCGAGCAGCCGCGCCACGTTGTCGGGCCCCGAGCCCGGCGGCTGCGACAGCACGAAGCGCACTGGCTTGTCGGGCCAGGTCTGCGCGCGCAGGCCGACCATCGGCAAGAGCACGCCGCTGGTCAATGCAAGAGTGAGGTGGCGGCGTCGCATGGTGAGGTCTCCTGTCTTAGACGTTAGCTGTCAGCGCTGCGCGGCCCGCGCCTGCGCCAGCAGGCCCGGCACGTGCGCGGCGTCGATCGCGGTGCCGAACACGTAGTGATCGGGCCGCACCAGCGCACCCGCACAGCGGTGGC
>JBIODO010000090.1:0-11767 GCA_044445225.1 Burkholderiales bacterium | reverse complement strand
TGCGACAGGCATGATGCTGGCATGCACCTGACGCCACGCATCGCCTTGCTGCTCACGCTGCCGCCCCTGATGTGGGCCGGCAATGCGGTGATCGGCCGCCTGATGGTGGGCACCGCGCCACCGGTGCTGCTCAACCTGATCCGCTGGATCGGCGCGCTGCTGTTGCTGCTGCCGCTGGGCTGGCGCGCGTTCGGCACGCCCGAACGGCGTGCCGAGGTGCGCGCGCGCTGGCCGCATCTGGCGATGCTCGGCCTGCTCGGCGTGGGCATGTACAACGCGATGCAGTACATGGCGTTGCACACGTCCACGCCGCTGAACGTGACGCTGATCGCCGCCAGCATGCCGCTGTGGATGATGCTGACCGGGCTGTTGATGTTTCATGCGCGGCCGGGCCCGCGCGACCTGCTGGCCGCGGCGCTGTCATTGGCCGGCGTGGTGACGGTGCTGACGCGCGGTCATCCGCTCGCGCTGGCGCAGATCCAGCTCGTGCCGGGCGACCTGCTGATCCTGGTGGCGATCACCTGCTGGTCGGTCTACAGCTGGCTGCTCGCCAGGCCGCCGGCCTCGATGAGCGGTGACGCGCGGCCGCGCTGGACGTGGGCGGAGTTTCTGCTCGTGCAGGTGGTGTTCGGCATTGCGTGGGCGGCGGCGGGCGCGGTGGTCGAGTCGGCCGTGATCGCCGACGGCGAGGCAGGCGTGCGCTGGGGCTGGCCGCTGGCGTTGGCGCTGCTGTACCTGGCCACCTGCCCGTCGTTGATCGCCTATTACGCATGGGGCACCGGGGTGGCCAGCGCGGGGCCGGCGATGGCGGCGCTGTTCTCCAACCTGACGCCGCTGTTGACTGCACTGATCTCAGGCGCCGTGCTCGGCAGCTGGCCCGAGGCGTATCACCTGATCGCGTTTGCGTTGATCGTCACCGGCATCATGTGTTCCGCACTGCGGCCCGCCGCACGATGAAGCGCATCACGCAAGCACCCAATCTCGTGCTGGCCACGTTGTGGGCCGACCTGCTGCGCCAAGGCGGCTTCGACGTCAGCGTGCAGCGCGCCTACGCCAGCAGCATCGCCGGCGAGATTCCGCCCGACCAGGCGTTGCCCGAGGTGTGGATCGCCGACGACGAGCAGCTCGACGCGGCGCGCGAGTTGCTGCACCAGTTGCGCCATCCGCCGTTCCGGCGCTGGGTGTGCAGCGGTTGCGGCGAACTGATCGAGGGCGCGTTCACGCAGTGCTGGAAATGCGGTGCCATGATGACAGGCTGACTCGCGATGCCCGCTCGAGCACCATCGGCTCAGGTGCTCGCGAACAGCGCACCGTCGTTGCGCGCGGCGATCACATCGGTGAAGCGCTCGCGAAATCGCCGGTGCGGAGACAGCCCTCGCCGCGCAATGTCACCAACGCGCCGGCAGCCGGCCCAGCACCGAGATTCGCCCGTCGCGCTGGGCGACATAGCCGCCTCTCTCCAGGTCTTTCATCAAGCGGCTCACCATCTCACGCGAGCAGCCGAGGCGATTGGCTGCCTCCTGATGGGTCAGGCGCTCTTGCACCAAGCGGCTGCCGTCGGGTTGCGGCACCGACAGATCGTTGAACAACGCCACCAGCCGCCCATAGACGTCATTGAGCGCCAGCTGCTTGGCACTCAACGTCGCAGCCCGGGCGCGACGGATCACCTTGCTCAGAAGCTCGAACGCAAACGACGGGTTTTCGCCGATGTAACCCTGCAGGGTGGTTCGCGTCACCACCGCGCAGGTGGTGGCCTCCGTGGTGACGACGCTCGCTGAGCGAGGGCCGCCGTCGAGGCTCATTTCGCCGACGTATTCTCCACGCCCGTAGGTGCCATGGGTGACCTCCCGGCCCCGTTCTCCGCTGGAGTAGATGCGCACGCCGCCGCTCAAGATGATGTACAGCGTGTCGCTGACGTCCCCCTCCTCGATCAGCACCGTGCCCTTGCGGTAGCGCCGCACCACTCCGCGCGCAGCGAGTGCGCTGAGCGAACTGCCAAGCGGTGTGTCGTCCAGTTTGTTGCCTGCCCCGCCCCGCATCCCAACAATCCCTCGCCGGACAGCCATCCAGCGACTGGCCCGGCCCGTATGCCTGGCGCCAGCGATCGTCATTTTGCCTACGTATGCGCCGCCAGTACACCCGTTGGCGGATGCGCACGCCGTTGCGACGGCGCAGCCTGGGGCCTCAGCGTGCCAAGAAGGGTCGCCATGCTGATTCACAAGGCGCACTACCGAATCCTCAGCCGCCGCGAGGGCCTGGCCATCGCGGCCGCCTCGCTGACGGCCTCCGGCAGTGTCGTTTGCAGCTTGATCCTGGTGTTCGACGACATCTCGCCGGGCACGTGGATCACGCCGACGCATGAAGTGGTGGAAAGCCTGGACCATTGTGATCACCTCGCCGCACGTGACGCCCGTGAGCAGTGCAAGCGCGCCCTCGCCGCGGCAAGGCTGAGCACGTTGAGCAGGCCGACCCAGACCGCGAAGCGCTGAGCCAGCCTGCCAGCGGTCAGCCGGTCAGAGCGTCGCCATTTCCCTGATCTGCATCCATGGCAGGGAACCGTTGCGTGGCACCACGACGGGCCGGGGCCGGCTGGCCAGAGATGCCGTGCTCACCTGGCGCAACGCGCTGACCATGGGCGGCAGCATGGCGACCATGCGAACGAGCGAGCTGATGTTTTCGGTCCCTGTCTTGGCCCGAATGCTGCTGACCTGGGTTCGCACGGTCGACAGCGCCACGCCGTGGTTCATGGCGATCTCCGTCGGTCGGGTGCCGCTGCAAAGCGCCATCAGCACGGCGGTTTCGGTCGGCGTCAGCTTGTGGCACCGGGCAAACGCTTCGACCGACAGCGCTTGGCACACCTGCCGCTTGCCCAGCATCACGAGGGCGCCCGATGGTGTGGTTTGATCGATCGTCGGCACCGGAACCACGGCAATCGTCACCCGCTGCGGTTCTTCGCCAAGCGTCACCAGGCGCCGCTTGCCTCGTTGGCAGGCGCCCACGATGGCGTCATGCAGCGGCGCGGCGTCGCGTGGATGGCGCGCATGCAACTCGCCTGCCTCCAGCCGCAGCGGATGCTGGTCGTCCAGGTCGGCGCTGGCCACGTGGTTGGCGTGCAGGACGCGCTGGTTGTCGGCGATCAGCAGCATGCCGTAGTCGATTTCGTTGAGCATGGCCGCCAGCAGATGCGCAAGCGAGGTCTGCGCGCAAGCTCTGGGCCACGGCTCGGCATGGGTGACAGGCACTGCAGCCGGACTCAGCGGCGGTGCTCCGGGCAGGTTGGCGGGCTGGACATGCATCTCGGTTCTCCTTAGGGCGGCGACGCACCGGTTCCGGAACGTGCCGCCCGAAGGCTAGGTTAGTGTCGCCGCACCAGGTGGTGAGGAGTGCCGGGCCGTCTTGTGACTTATTGACATTGGCACGCCGGCCCCAGGGCCAAGAGTCCACCTCGTGCCCGTCGCAGCGCGCTGCGCTGGCCACGAGAGCGGTCAGCCGTGCCCGCTCCTCAGTGCGTGCCCGGATAGGCGCCGCCGTCGAGCAGGATGTTCTGCCCGGTGAGGTATCCCGCCTGCGCGCTGCAGATGAACGCGCAGATCTGGCCGAATTCCTCGAGCGTGCCGTAGCGGCCTGCCGGTACGGTGGCACGGCGTGCGGCTTTCAACTCGTCGATCGACTTGCCGGTCTTGGCGGCCTGGCCCTTGAGCGTGGCGAGGATGCGGTCGGTGTCGAAGATGCCGGGCAGCAGGTTGTTGATCGTCACGTTGCGCGATGCCAGCCGCGACTGCCGCGCCAGGCCGGCCACGAAGCCGGTGAGGCCGCTGCGCGCGCCGTTGCTCAGTCCGAGCACATCGATCGGCGCTTTCACGGCACCCGAAGTGATGTTGACCACGCGGCCGAAGCCGCGCTCGGCCATCGGATCGACGGTGGCCTTGATCAGCTCGATCGGCGTCAGCATGTTGGCATCGACCGCCTTGATCCAGTCGTCGCGCTGCCAGTCGCGAAAATCGCCCGGCGGCGGGCCGCCCGCGTTGTTGATGAGGATGTCGACCTGCGGGCACGCCGCCAGCGCCGCGGCGCGCGCCGCTGGCGTGGTGATGTCGCCCGCCACCGCGATCACCTGGCCGGCACCCGCGATCTGCCGCAACTGCTGCGCGGTGGCCTGCAGCGCCTCGGCGCCGCGGGCGGTGATCACCAGGTTGACGCCCTCGCCGGCCAGCGCCAGCGCGCAGCCCTTGCCGAGGCCCTTGCTGGCCGCGCACACCAATGCCCAACGTCCCTTGATGCCCAGATCCATCGTGTGCCTCGCGTGTGAGAGATGCCCGCGGCACCATTCGCCGCCGCGGCTTGGATCGCCACTATATCGGCGCACGGCGCGCGACCACAGTCACCGCGCGCGCGCCAGCACCCAGATGCCCGCCAGCACGAACGCGGTGCCGATGACCGTCCAGCCGGTGAACGGCTCGCCGAGGATCAGCACGCCCATCGAGATGGTGCTCAGCGGGCCGATCATGCCGGTCTGCGCCGTCAGCGGCGCGCCGATGCGCTCGATCGCCATCATCACCATCATGATCGGCGCCACCGTGCACACCACCGCGTTGAGCAACGACAGCCACACCACCGGCGGCGCCACGTCGGCCGCCGACAACGGACGCAGCAGCACGAACTGCACGATGCACAGCACGCACGCCACGGTCGACGCCCAGCCGGTGAGGCGCAGCGAGCCGATGCGCTTGACTTCTTCGGAGCTGATCACGAGATACAGCGCATAACTCACCGCACTGCCGAACACCAGCGCGGCGCCGAGGCCCGTGTCCGGTTGATCCAGCGTCATCTCGTGGCCGAACACCAGCGCGATGCCGACGTAGCTCACCGCCATCGCGCTCAACTGCCGCACCGTGACGCGGCGGCGGTAGATCAGCAGCGACAGCAGCAGCACGAGGGTCGGGTTCAGGTAGAGCACCAGCCGCTCGAGGCTGGCGGTGACGTAGCGCAGGCCGGCGAAGTCGAGATAACTCGCCAGGTAGTAGCCGAAGAAGCCGAGCGCACCGCACACCCACCAATCGCGTGCACTCAAGGCCGGTTTGCCGCGCCCGGCCCACCACGCGAGCGCGAGGAACATTGGCAGCGCGAACAGCATGCGCAGCATGATCAGCGTCACCGCATCGACGCCGTATCGATAGGCCAGCTTGACGATGATCGCCTTGCCCGAGAACGCGATCGCGCCAATGGCCGCCAGCGCGAGCCCTGAGCCGAACCGCGGGTTGCTCGCGGTGGCGCTCGCCCCGGTTGCGCTCACTGCGCCTTGGCCGAGGTGGCGGTCTCGATCCAGCCGCCGCCGAGCACCTTGTACAGCGTGACCTGGTTCTGCGCCTGTGCGAGGCGCGACTGCAGCGCCAGCGTCTGGGTGGTGAACAGCGAGCGCTGCGCATCGAGCAGGTCGAGGCTGCTGGCCACGCCGTTGCGGTAGCGCAGATCGACCAGGCGATAGCGTGCTGCTTCGGCCTTGCTGGTCTCCTGCAACTGGTACGCCTCTTCACCCAGCGTGTCGCGGCCGGCCAGCGCATCGGCCACCTCGCGAAAGGCGGTCTGCACCGTCTTGTCGTACTGCGCCAGCGCGACGTCGCGGCTGGCATCGGCCAGCCGGTTGGTCGCCTGGTTGCGCCCGGCATCGAACAGCGTCAGCAGGATCTGCGGCGCCACGCTCCAGCCCCAGGTGCCTCCCTTGAACAAGTTGGTGAACTCGGTGCTGACGCTGCCCGCGCCGGCGGTGATCGACACCTGCGGGAAGTACGCCGCCCGCGCCGCGCCGATGTTGAAGTTGGCCGAGATCAGCTGCTGCTCGGCGGCCAGCACGTCGGGGCGCCGTTGCAGCACGCTGGCCGGCAAGCCCACCGGCAGCGTGGGGAACGCCGCCATCTCGTCGAGCGTGGCAGCGCCGGTGGGCAGGTCGGCCGGCAACGGTGCGCCCACCAGCAGCACCAGCAGGTTTTCGTCGAGCGCGCGGGCCCGCTGCACCTGCGCCAGCGCCGCGCGTGCGCTGAACACCACCGACTGCGCGAGGCGCAGGTCGAGTTCGGAGATCGCACCGTTGTCGAAGCGCAGTTGGGTCAGGCGCAGCGATTCGATACGCGTATCGAGCGTCTCCCGGGTCAGCTTGAGCAACTCATCGTCCGCCACCAGGGCCTGGTGAATGCCGGCCACCGAGGCGATCAGCGCGATCTGCGTGGCGCGGCGTCCCTGCTCCGACGACACCGCCTGCGCCTGGGCAGCCTCGCTCAAGCTGCGCAGGCGTCCGAAGAAGTCGAGCTCGTAGGCCGTGGTAAGCACGCCGGCGCTGTAGGTGGTGAGCGATCGGCCATCGCCGAGGTTCTGGCGGCTGCCGCCGACACCGGCGCTCACAGTCGGCCACAGGCTCGCGCCCTGGATCTGCGCGCGCGCTTGCGCCTGCTCGACGTTGAGCGCGGCCACGCGCAGATCGCGGTTGTTCTGCAGCGCCAGTTCGATCAGGCGCTGCTGCCGCGGATCGACGAACACCTGACGCCAGTCGAGGTCGGCGGCGGCGGGGCCGGTGGCCGTGTCGGGCACCGCGGTGGGGAAACTCTCGGCCACCGCCAGCGGCGGCCGTTGGTACTCCGGCACCAGCGAGCACGCGGCCAGCAGCGCGCCGAGCGCCAGCGACGCCCACCGCGCGACGCACACCACACACTTCATTCCTTGGCCGCCACGTCGGCCGCGGGCGCGCCGCCGCCGATCTCGTGGGCATACATGCGGCGCTGCCGCTCGCTGCCCTTGAAGATGCGGCGGATGAAGACGAAGAACGCCGGCACGAAGAACACCGCCAGCACGGTGGCGCTGATCATGCCGGCCATCACGCCGGTGCCGATGGCGCGCTGGCTGGCCGCGCTGGCACTCGATGCCACCACCAGTGGCGTGACGCCGAGGATGAACGCAATCGAGGTCATCAGGATCGGCCGGAAGCGCAGGTGGCAGGCCTCGAGCGTGGCCTCGATGAGGCCCTTGCCCTGGGCGTGCAGGTCTTTCGCGAACTCGATGATCAGGATCGCGTTCTTCGACGACAGGCCGATCACCGCGATCAGGCCGACCTTGAAGAACACGTCGTTGGGCATGCCGCGGATGGTCACGCCGAGGATCGCGCCGAGCACGCCCAGCGGCACCACCAGCATCACCGACACCGGGATGCTCCAGCTCTCGTACAGCGCCGCCAACGCCAGGAACACCGCGAGCAGCGAAAACGCGATCAGGGCCGTGGTCTGCGAGCCGGCGAGCTTTTCCTCGCGCGACAGACCCGTCCACTCGAACGCGAAGCCAGGCGGCAGCTGCGCGGCCAGACGCTCCATCTCGTCCATCGCCTCGCCGGTGCTGTAGCCGTGCGCCGCGTCGCCGGCCAGCCGCATCGCGGGGTAGCCGTTGTAGCGCACGGTCTGCATCGCGCCGACCACCCAATGCGTGCTGGCAAACGCCGACAGCGGCACCAGCTTGCCCTGCACGTTCATCACGTTGATGTTCAACAGGTCGCCCGGCTGCATGCGCGCCGGTGCGTCGGCCTGCACCACCACGCGCTGCAGGCGCCCCTTGTTGGGAAAGTCGTTGACATAGGCCGAGCCGAGCGCGGTGGTCAGGGCGACGTTGATGGCGTCGAACGACACGCCGAGCGCTGCCGCGCGGTCGCGGTCGATGTCGATCTGCAGCTGCGGCGCGTCCTCCAGGCCATCGGGCCGCACGCCGGTGATGATCTTGCTCTGGCCGGCCATGCCCAGCATCTGGTTGCGCGCCGCCAGCAGCGCCGCGTGGCCGTTGCCGCCGCGATCCTGCAGGCGGAAGTTGAAGCCGGTGGCGGTGCCCAGTTCGGGAATCGATGGCGGCGCCAGCGCGAAGATGAACGCGTCGCGCACGCTCATCAGCGCGCCGAACGCGCGGCCGGCCAGCCCCTGCGACGAATGCTCGGCGCCCTTGCGCTCGCTCCAGTCCTTCAGCGGCACGAATGCAAGGCCTGCGTTCTGGCCCTGGCCCGAGAAGCTGAAGCCCATCACGCTGACCATGCTCTGCACTTCGGGCTGACTGAGCATGAAGCCCTCGACTTGCTTCATCACGGCCAGCGTGCGGCCCTGCGTCGCGCCCGGCGGCAGCTGCACGTTGACGATCAGGTAGCCCTGGTCTTCGTTGGGCAGGAACGAGGCCGGCAGCCGCAGGAACATCCACACCACCAGCGCGACCACCAGCACGAACACGATCATCGTGCGGCCCACCCGCTTGAGCACCCAGGCCACGCCGCCTTCGTAGCCGTGCGTGGTGCGCTTGAATCCGCGGTTGAACCAGCCGTAGAAGCCGCGCTTCTCGAGGTGGTGCCCGGCTTGCACGGGCTTGAGCAGCGTGGCACACAGCGCCGGCGTGAGCGACATCGCCAGGAACGCCGAGAACATCATCGAGCTGACCATCACCAGCGAGAACTGGCGGTAGATGTTGCCCACCGAGCCGGCGAAGAACGCCATCGGGATGAACACCGCCGCCAGCGTGACGGTGATGCCGATGATCGCCGCGGTGATCTGGCCCATCGCCTTGCGCGTGGCTTCGCGCGGCGGCAGGCCCTCTTCGCTCATGATGCGCTCGACGTTCTCGATCACCACGATCGCGTCGTCGACCAGGATGCCCACCGCCAGCACCATCGCGAACATGGTGAGCACGTTGATCGTGTAGCCGAGCGCGAACATCAGCGTGAACGAGCCCATCAGCGCCACCGGCACCACGATGGCCGGGATCAGCGTGTAGCGAATGCTCTGCAGGAACAGGAACATCACCAGGAACACCAGCGTCATCGCCTCGAGCAGCGTCTCGACCACCTGGGAGATCGAGATGCGGATGAAGCGCGAGCTGTCGTACGGGATCTCGTACTTCATGCCCGGCGGGAAGTAGCGCGCCAGCTCGCTCATGCGCTGGTGCACTGCGGTGGCGGTGGCCAGCGCATTGCCGGTGGGCGACAGCTGCACGCCGATGCCGGTGGACGGGTTGCCGTTCAGCCGCGCCGAGGTGGCGTAGTTCTGGCCGCCGAGTTCGATGCGCGCCACGTCGCGCAAGCGCACCGTCGAGCCGTCGGTGTTGGCGCGCAGCACGATGTCGCCGAACTCCTCCACGTTGTCGAGCTGGCCGTTGACGACCACGGTGGCGCTGATCTGCTGGCCCTGCACGATCGGCAGGTCGCCCATCGAACCGGAGGACACCTGGGCGTTCTGGCCGCGGATGGCGTTGTTGACGTCGTTGGCCGACAGCCCGTAGCCCACCAGCTTGGCGGGGTCGATCCAGATGCGCATCGCGCGCTCGGTGCCGAACAGCAGCGCCTGGCCGACACCGGCGATGCGCTGGATCTCGGGCACCACGTTGCGCGACGCATAGTCGCCCAGCGCCACCGGATCGACCTTGGGGTCGCTCGACGACAGGATCGTGAACAGCAGGAAGTTGCTGCGCGCCTTGTCGACGCGCACGCCCTGCTGGGTCACCGCCGCCGGCAGCCGCGGCGTGGCACGGCTCAGGCGGTTCTGCACGTCGACCTGCGCCAGCGCGGGGTCGGTGCCGGTCTCGAAGGTGAGCGTGATCTGCCCCGAGCCGTTGGCCTGCGCCACCGACTCCATGTAGATCAGGCCCGGCGAACCGTTCATTTCCTGCTCGATGACGCTGATCACGCTGTCGTCGAGTGACTGCGCCGATGCGCCGGGGTAGAACGCCGACACGCTGATCGACGGCGGTGCCACCGTCGGGTACTGCGCCACCGGCAGCAGCTTGACCGAGACGCTGCCCATCACCAGGATGAACAGCGCGATCACCCAGGCGAAGATCGGCCGGTCAATGAAGAAGCGCGGCATGCGCTGCAGCCCCTAAGACGTCTTGCCGCCGTCGGCGGCCGAGGCGGGCGGCAAGTTGGTCACGGCTCCCGAGGCGGCGCCGGGCGCACGCGGCGCGCCGGGACTCGCGGCGCCCGGCGCCCACGGCACCGGATTGACCGGCGCACCGGGCACCATCATTTTCTGGAAGCCCTCGACGATCACGCGCTCGCCTTGCTGCAGGCCGCTGAGCACGACCCAGTCGTTGCCCTGCGACTCGCCAAGTTGAATCTGCCGCGTCTGCGGCTTGTTGTCGGCGCCCACCACCAGCACGCTGTCGCCCTGCGCGGTGCGCGTGACCGCCTGCTGCGGCAACAGCACTGCGGCCGGCAGCTCGGCCTGCGCGATGCGCACGCGCACATACTGCCCGGGTAGCAGCAGGCCCTCGGTATTGGGCACCTCGGCGCGCAGTGTCACCTGACCCGACGTGGGGTCCACCGACAGGTCGCTGAACAGCAGCTTGCCCGGGCGCGGCAGCTCGCTGCCGTCGTCGAGCACGACGCGCACTTCGGCCGCCATGCCGTTGCCGACCTTGCGCAACTGGTTGGCCGCCATCGCCTTGCGCAGGCGCAGCACCTCGGCATTGGGCTGGGTGAAGTTGACGTAGACGGTGCCGATCTGCTGGATGGTCGCCAGCAGCGTGGCCTCGGCGGCGCTGACCAACGCACCCTCGGTGACCGTGGCGCGGCCGATGCGTCCGGCAATCGGCGCCGTCACGTGCGCGTAGGCGAGGTTCAGCTTTGCGGTCTGCACCGCCGCATTGCCGGCGGCCACGTCGGCCTCGGCCTGCAGGCGCGCCGCCTCGGCGTTGATGTAGTCCTGCGCGCTGATCGCCTTGGCCTCGGCCAGCGGCTTGTAGCGCGTGGCCAGCTCGGTGGCCATCGCGCGGTTGGCTTGCGCCTTGGCCAGCGTGGCGCTCGCCGAATCGAGCGCGGCCTGGTACGGCGCGGGGTCGATCTGGAACAGCGGCTGGCCCTGCCTGACGTCGCTGCCCTCGGTGAACAGCCGCTTCAACACCACGCCGTTGACGCGCGCGCGCACCTGCGCCACGCGCAGCGCCTCGACGCGCCCGGGCAGCTCGGTGCGCAGCGCCACGCTGCGCGGCTGCACGGTGACGACACCCACCTGCGCCGGCGGCATCGCGGGGCGGCCGCCTGCGGCAGCGGGCGTGGCCGCAGAGGCGCCATCCTTGGCGCCACAGGCGGCCAACGCAGCCGCGATGACGAGCAACAGCGCACGCTCGATGGCAACACCACGACTGACAGCCGACCAGGGCAATCTCATGAAAGGGGGCAGCGCGCGCAACGCCGAGTCAACGAAACTGCGGCGGATGATAAAGGCAAGGCTCGCCGTCCCACCCTTCAGGGCCATGACGGCGCCGCCTTCAGTGCGTCTCGAAACCGGCGTAGCCCTCGCGCGCCACCTCGGCACAGCGGTCGGCATAGGCGGGGAAGCCACCCGCCAACGGCATGAAGATGCGTGGCTTGCCAGGGATGTTGGCTCCCAGGTACCACGAGTCGCAGTGCAGGAACACGGTCTGCTCGGCGATCTGGTTGACCCGCGCCACCCATTGCGACTCGGCCTCGCTGCGGGCTTCGATCGTTCGATGCCCGCGCGCGTCGAGCCACGCGATGCACCCGGCGATCCAGTCGACGTGCTGCTCGATGGCCGTGATCACGCTGGTGAACGCCGACGGGCTGCCCGGCCCCACCACGTTGAACAGATTCGGAAACCCCGCCACCGTGAGGCCGAGGTAGTTCAGCGGCCCGCCGCGCCACTTGTCGCGGATGTGCAGGCCGCCGCGGCCGCGCAGATCGATGCGCGTCAGCGGGCCGGTGAAGGCATCGAAGCCGGTGGCCAGCACCAGCGTGTCGAAG
>JBIODO010000089.1:0-11814 GCA_044445225.1 Burkholderiales bacterium | reverse complement strand
GTTCTGCACGCCGTCGACCACACCGAACGCCGGCATCAGTTCACCGGCTGCATGCGTGGAAATCTGGAACTTGCCGCCTGTCATGTCGCTGACCTGCTTGGCAAACACGTCGCACACGCCGAACAGCGTGTCCAGCGACTTGGGAAAGCTCGATGCGATGCGCCAGCGGATGTTGGCCTGGGCGTGCACGATGGCTGGTGCGGCACCTGCGGCCAGCACACCAGCCAGACCAGCGCCATGCACGAAGGAACGACGTTCCATTGATTTCTCCTGTAGGACGTGTGGAAACAACAGTGCACGCGATTCTAGGATTGAGGCTTTCCGGCCCGACCCGGATTTACCCCGCACCGGCCCTCTGCCACCGCACCGATTCAGCTGCCTGCCAGTGTCATGCGCGGCAGCAACAGCGAGCCCGCCGTCTTGCCGCCGCCGGTGTACTCGTCGGCGCCGAGCGCCGCCGCCTCGCGCAACATCGTGCGCAGGTTGCCGGCGATCGTGACCTCGTGCACGGGATGCACGATGCGCCCACGCTCGACCCAGAACCCCGCCGCACCGCGCGAATAGTCGCCGGTGACGAGGTTGACGCCCTGCCCCATCAACTCGGTGACGAACAAGCCGCGATCGAGCTTGCGCAGCATCGCGTCGAGGTCGTCCCCTGGCTGCGTGAGCCGGCTCGACAGCCGCAGGTTCTGCGAGCCGCCGGCGTGCCCGGTGGTGCGCAAGCCGAGCTTGCGCGCCGAGTAGCTCGACAGGAAGTAGCTTTGCACCACGCCGGCATCGACTACGCGGCGCTTGCTGGTGCGCACGCCCTCGTCGTCGAACGGCGCACTGGCCTTGCCCTTGGGCTGATGAGGGTCCTCATCGAGGTCGAGGTGGGCGGCCATCACCAGTTTGCCGAGGCTGTCGAGCAGGAAGCTCGCCTTGCGGTACAGCGCGCCGCCGCTGATCGCCTGCACGAGACTGCCGATCAGGCCGGCGACGAGCGGCGACTCGAACAACACCGGCACCTCGCGGGTGCCCACCTTGCGCCCATGCAGCCGCGACAGCGCGCGCTCGGCCGCATAGCGGCCCACCGACTCGGGCGAAGAGAGCTCGGCCGCATCGCGCATCGAGCTGTACCAGGCGTCGCGCTGCATGCCGGAGCCACGTCCAGCGATCGGTGCCACCGAGATCGAGTGGCGCGAGCTGGCATAACCGCCGCGAAAGCCTCGGCTGTTGCCGGCCCAGAAGTGCGATTGCTGCGCCGACACGCCGGCGCCCTCAGAATTGGTGATGCCGCGATCGGTGGCAAAGGCGGCCGCCTCGCAGCGCCGCGCCAGTTCTGCGGCCGCATCGGCATCCACCGCCCACGGGTGAAACAGATCGAGGTCTTGCGCCGCTTCCTGCGGCGTGGCGATGTCTTGCGGCTCGGGCAACCCGGCGGCCGGATCTTCGGCCGTGAAGCGCGCGATGTCATAGGCCGCGCGCACGGTCTGCTCGACGGCCTGGCGCGAGAAGTCCGAACTGCTGGCGTTGCCGCGCCGCTGGCCGACGAACAGGGTGACGCCCAGCGATTTGTCGCGATTGCGCTCGACGTTTTCCAACTCGCCCTTGCGCACCGACACCGACAGGCCGCAGCCTTCGGAGACTTCGACCGCTGCTTCGCTGGCGCCCAGGCCCTTTGCGTGGCGCAGCACGTCCTCGACCAGCGACTGGAACTGCTCGCGTGGATAGGCAAAGCCTTGCCGTTCGGACACCGTGGACATTGGCGCGTCGCGAGCGTGTGGCTCGCGCGGGTTGGAGCCCAACTATCATAACGACCCGCTTCAGCCCTGCTGCCCGTCATCGACCTCATGCGCCCTGCGATCCAGTCCACCGTTGCGCGCGATGACGACGATGCCGCCCAGCGGCCGAGCAAGACGCAGCTCAAGCAGCAGATGCATGCGTTGCAGCAGCTCGGCCAGTCGCTGACGGCCATGCCGGCCGAGCGCTTGAACGGCTTGCAGTTGCCCGAGCGTCTGCGCGAGGCGATCGACGAGTTCAAGCGCACGCGGTCGCACGAAGGCCGGCGCCGCCAGCTGCAGTTCATCGGCAAATTGATGCGCGGCGTCGACGCCGAGCCATTGCTCGCCGCGGTGGCCACCGAGAGGCTCGGGCCTGCGGTGCAGGCGCTGCGGCTTCACGAGGTGGAGCGCTGGCGCCTCGAGTTGGTGAACGACGACGATGCCTCTCTTCGCTGGTCGCGTGCGCATCCCGGCAGCGACGCCCAGCGCTTGCGCGCGCTGGTGCTGGCAGCGCGTCGCGAAAGCGCGCTGCCACCCGGTCAGCGCCACGGCCGCGCCTGGCGCGAGCTGTTCCAGTTCGTCAAACTCAACATCACCCGGAGCTGACTCCAGATGAACGACCACGACCCGGTGCGCATCGGCTTGGTATCGGTGAGCGACCGCGCCTCCTCGGGTGTCTATGAAGACAAGGGCCTGCCGGCGCTGCAACAGTGGCTGCAGCGCGCGCTGCGCAACCCGGTGTCATGGGAGACTCGCCTGATCCCAGACGAGCAGGCGCAGATCAGCGATGCACTGCGCGAGCTGGTCGATCGCGTGCACTGCGATCTGGTGCTCACCACCGGCGGCACCGGCCCCGCGGTGCGCGACGTCACGCCTGAGGCCACCCTGGCGGTGGCCGATCGCGTGATGCCGGGCTTCGGCGAGCAGATGCGCCAGGTCTCGCTGCGCTTCGTGCCCACCGCGATCTTGTCGCGCCAGGTGGCGGTGATTCGAGGGCGCGCATTGATCATCAACCTGCCGGGGCAACCCAAGTCGATCGCCGAGACGCTCGAAGGGCTGCCCCGCGCCGAGCCGCCGCTGCCGGGCATCTTTGCCGCGGTGCCCTACTGCATCGACCTGATCGGCGGCCCCTACCTCGAGACCGACCCGGCCGTGTGCGCGGCGTGGCGACCGAAGTCTGCCGTGCGCAAGCAAGCAGGCTGACGCGGGACGCAACAGCCGCTCGGGCCGGCGAGCCACAGTGCGCAGGCACTGCGGGACGTCCGGCGTCACCTACTTGACCAGACGGCTCAGCGTATCGGCGTCGAACGTTTCAGTCGTGTGCGCATCCTGCGGCACGCAATCGACGCCGGGCAGCTCGCGGGCGCGCTGCGACAGCTTTTCGATCGCCTGCCACAGCAGTGCGATCTGATGCTCGTGCCCGGCGGCGTTGTCGATCAGCCCCTTCATCGCTAGCGCCACCGGATCGTCGCCCTGGGTCACGCCATAGGCCGAGAAGCCCATCTTCGCGGCCAGCTGCTCGCGCTGTGCATCACGCCCCTTGACGACAATGCGCGCCGGAATGCCCACCGCCGTCGCACCCACCGGCACCGGCTGCAGCAGCACCGAATTGGCGCCGACCCGCGCGCCGTCACCGACCGTGAAGCTGCCCAGCACCTTGGCGCCGGCGCTGACGATCACACCGCGCCCCAAGGTCGGGTGCCGCTTGGTGCCCGGAGTCAGCGAGGTACCGCCGAGCGTGACACCCTGGTAGATGGTGCACTCGTCACCGACCTCGGCGGTCTCGCCGACCACAACGCCCATGCCATGGTCGATGAAGACACGGCGGCCGACAACGGCCCCCGGGTGGATCTCGATACCGGTGAGCCAGCGACTCACATGTGAAATGAAGCGGCCAGACCACTTCCAGCCGCGACGCCATGCGCCATGCGCCCAACGATGCAGCACCAGCGCGTGCAGGCCCGGATAACACGTGAGCACCTCCCAGGTCGAACGGGCGGCCGGGTCGCGCTCTCGGACGCAGGCGATGTCTTCGCGCAGGCGGTCGAACATCTTGGTGGGCTCACGGTTCGTGGCGGGCCCTGCGAGTGTATTCGTGCGGGGCCAACCCTGCGCGCGAGCCAGGATTTCAGCGCACGTGCCGCCTGGCGGCGCGTGCAATGCCGCGCAGAATGTGCAGCTCCTCGCGGCGCAGCTGCGCGCGATTGAGCAGCTGGTTCAGGCGCGGCATCAGCCGCTTGGGCGACTGCGGGTCGAGAAAGCCGATAGCCTGCAACACCTCCTGCCAATGCGCCAGTGCCGCCTGCACTTCGGCGGCGTCGGCCACGTCGGCAGACGGCGTGCGCGGCCGCACGTCGAATCCGCCCAGCGCCTGGCGCCACTCGTAGGCGATCAACTGCACAGCCTGCGCCAGGTTCAGAGAGCCGAAGGCCTCGGCAGTGGGCACGCTCAAGCAGAGGTGACAACGGTAGACATCGTCGTTGGACAGGCCGAAGCGTTCACCGCCGAACACGAAGGCCACCGAGAGCCCCTCGTGCGCCAGCGACGGCAGGCGCGCGCGCGGCGCGAACACCGGCGGGCCGAAGTCGCGCGGCGTCATCGCGGTGGCGCACACGACCTGCATGCCCGTCAGCGCATCGGCCAAAGCGGGCACCACCCGCGCAGCGGCCAAGACATCGAGCGCACCGCTGGCCATCGCGTGGGCCTGCGGCTGCTGCAGCACATCGGCATGCCGTGGCGCCACCAGCACCAGGTCGTGAAAACCCATGACCTTCATCGCACGCGCCACCGCGCCCACGTTGCCGGCATGGCTGACTTCAGTCAGCACAAAGCGCGTCGAATCGCCGGCCGGCACTGTTGTTGCGGTGGGCATCACCGCGCGCAGATAAAATTCACGAACGTCTCCGTGGCGAGTCATTGTCGTCGCCTGGCGCTTTCCGCCGCGCCATCCAGCGCGCGGCGCCTCGCCCGCCTCACCCCCTGCACCCCATGTCCCAGTCCCTTCATCCCATGCTCAACGTCGCCATCAAGGCGGCGCGCGCGGCGGGCGCGATCATCAACCGCGCGGCGCTAGACGTCGATCTGCTGAAGGTCAACGTCAAGGGCCCGAACGATTTCGTCAGCGAAGTCGACCGTGCGGCGGAAGCAGCGATCATCGAGATCTTGCTGCAGGCCTACCCGGACCACGGCATCCTGGCAGAAGAGTCGGGCAACAGCCACGGCAATCGCACCAGCGAGTTCCGGTGGATCATCGATCCGCTGGATGGCACCACCAACTTCCTGCACGGGCTGCCGATCTACGCGGTGTCGATCGGGCTGACGCACCGCGACGTGGTGCAGCAGGCGGTGGTGTACGACCCGGCGCGCAACGATCTCTTCTTTTCGTCCCGCGGACGCGGTGCGTTCCTCAATGATCGCCGGCTGCGTGTCAGCAAGCGCATCAACTTGTCCGACGCCCTGGTGGGCACCGGGTTCCCGTTTCGGCGCGGCGACGACTTCGAGCGCTACCTGCAGATGATGCAGTCGGTGATGCAGCGCTGCGCCGGCGTGCGGCGACCCGGAGCTGCGGCGCTCGACCTGTGCTATGTGGCCGCAGGCTGGTACGACGGGTTCTTCGAAACCGGCCTTCATCCTTGGGACGTGGCCGCCGGCTCGCTGATCGTCACCGAGGCCGGTGGCTTGATCGGCAACTTCACCGGGGAATCGCAGTTCCTGCACCAGCGCGAAGTGGTGGCCGGCAACCCCAAGATCTACGGCCAGCTCGTGCACCTGCTGGCGCCGTTCACGCGCGGTGCCAAGGGCCACGCACCGGCGCCCGGTGAGCCAACCCACAGCGCAACGCCCACGGTGCGCAAGACCTTGTCGCGGCGCCCCGCCAAGCCCGCCGCGTAGGCGGCACGCAGAGCCGCGCGCATCGAGTTTCGTGCCCCCCGAGTCGCGGGGTGGGTGCGCTCAGCTCGCGCAGTGGGTCACGGCCGCCACCGACGGTGTGACAAAACGCATCCACGCGTTGTGATGTTGTGCCCCGCGCGAACGCAGCGGCATCCCTAGAGTTTGCTCATGCCCGAACCTGGCACACGCAACACGAGTTGCGACGAGCCCGCACCGTTCGGTCAGCAAGAAAGCAGGAGCGACCATGAGCAAGTTTCAGCAGTCCCTGAAGGTACTGGCCGTCGTCATCGGCATCGGTGCGCTCAGCGCGTGCCAGTCTCTGAATCCCAACACGCCGGTGGCCAAGGTGGACAACGGCCTGGGCGATCTGCCGCACTACCGCGATTGGATCGACCCGACGGGCCGTTCGCCGATGGGGCCGGTGATGACGGCCACCGACTCGACGCGTTGGCCCTGATTGCGGCCGGGCTGCGCAACGCGCAGTCCATCACGCGCGGCAGGCGGGGTCGCACAACGCGCTGCCGCGCTGTGATGTTGTGCCATTCGCAAACGCGTCGTCACGAATAGATTCAACGGCGCAAGCGGCCAGTTTGGCGCCAAGCGCGCATACGCCGCCACCGCCACCGCTTCGCCGACCCCGGAGACAGGCATGAAGACTCATCGCACCCCAAGGAACCCGCTGCTCGTTCTTGCGGCGGCTGCTGTGTTGTCGGCCTGCGCGCCGAAGATTCCCGACACCCTGACCATCGCGGTCGCGCAACCGCTGTCTGGCCCGCAAGCCAGCCGCGGCCAAGACCTGCTCAACGGCGCCAAGCTGGCCATCGACGAGATCAACAAGGCGGGCTACAAGATCGCCGGCAAAGCGGTGACGCTGGAGTTGATTTCGGTCGACGACAAGGCCGACCCCGCCGAAGCAAAGAAGGTCGCGCAGGATCTGGTGGACCGGCAGGTGTTCGCGGTGCTTGGCCACCTGAGCTCCGACATCACGGAGGCCACGATCCCGATCTACAAGCAGGGCAACGTGGTGCAGCTGTTCACCTCGTCGGCCGCCGAGCTGACCAAGCAGGGTGAAGGCAATACCTTCCGCCTGGTCGCCAACGACGCCATGCAAGCCAAGGCGGTGGCGAGCTACGCGGTCGAAGCTCTGCGCGCAAGCAACGTGGCCATCATTTATGAGAACTCGGCCTACGGCAATCCGATGCGCACCGACGTGGCTGCCAGTCTGGCCCAGGCCAAGAAGAAGGTGACGCTGGAGGAATCGGTGGACGGCAAGGCCACCGACTTCGCACCCTTCGTGGCCAAGCTGAAGGCCGCGCCGCCCGACGTGCTGGTCGCCGCGCTGCGTGAGCACCAATTGCTGCCGCTGTTCGCGCAGATGAAAGCCGCGGGCCTGTCGGAGCTGCCGGTCATCGCCACCAGCACCGGCAAGACCAGCAAGGTTGCCAAGGCGCCGATCGACGTGAACAAGGTGTTCAGCACCATCAGCTCGGCCGAGCCGCGCGAGTTCACGTCGGGCGCCGAGTTCCTGACCAAGTTCCGCGCTGCCTACAAGAGCGAGCCGGTATGGGCGGCCCACTATGCCTACGACGCCATGTACGTGCTGGCGCACACGCTGCGTGCCAACGGCAACGTCGACAAGGACGCGCTGCGCGCCAAGCTGCGCACCATCGACGCCATCGCGCCGGTGACTGGCACGATGCGCTTCAACAACAACGGCGAGCAGATGTACGGTGCGATCACCGTCTACGAGCGGCGCGACGGCAACTGGTGGCCGCTGGTGCGCTCCGACCAGTGGTGATGCGCTGAGGCGGCAAGCCGCCGCAGCTTCTGTCAACGGCCCGCCTCCGGCGGGCCGTTTGCTTGCGCAGCGCGCGTGGCGTGATCGGCCTGGTGCAACGTCGAGTCGGTGCCCCGCGCTCTCAGCCCGACGACCCGACGACGTGCGCGCCGCGACGCATTGATGACCTGCCCAGCAACATCGATCCTCTGCCTTGTGGATCGAGCAGACGCAAAGTGGCGCAGCTAGGGATAACCGGCGCGCGGCTGAACTGATACAACGCGATTCGTCGCCGAGCTTCCGGATGTGGAGGCGCGGAGATGGCCCCTCGAAGAGGAGATGCCGAAATGACCATCCAGATCGTATGCACCCCGCGTGCCCTGCCCCAACACCTGCGAGTGGCCGCCGCCGAACGGGCGGTGGCGCACAACCCTGCCAATCGGCCCAGCTCGGCCATCGTGGCGCGTGCACTGGGGCCCAAGCCGCCACGCGAGCACATCGCCCTGCTCACCGCCAAGCGCTGGCACACCAATGGCGTGAAACTCACCGTGGGCTTCCTGGACAACCCGCCAGCATCGCTGCGCAAGCGCATCATTTCGCACATGAACGCGTGGGCCAAGACGGCCAATGTGCAATTCACCGAGACCAAGACCCACCCGCAAGTGCGCATCGCCCGCGCCAGCAGCCCGCCCGACATGGCGGGCTACTGGTCGTATGAAGGCACCGACATCCTCAGCATTGCGGCCAACGAGCCAACGATGAATCTCGAGGCCTTCACGATGAAGACCGAGGCCAGCGAGTTCTTTCGCGTCGTGCGTCATGAAACCGGGCACACGCTGGGCTTTCCTCACGAGCACATGCGCTTGCAGCTGGTGAAATTGATCGATGAAGCCAAGGCGATCGCGTTCTTCGGCCGCACCCAGGGCTGGACACCCGATGAAGTGCGCGCACAGGTGCTCACGCCGTTGGAGGAGTCGCAATTGCTGGCCACGCCGAAGGCCGATCCTCACTCGATCATGTGCTACCAGATCCCGGGCAATCTCACGAAGAGCGGCAAGCCGATCATCGGCGGCGTGGACATCGACAAGAGCGACTACGCGTTCGCAGCGTCGATCTACCCGAAGCCGAAGATGGCTCGAAAGACCAAGCCGAAGTAGGCCTGGGTCGCCGCTGTCCAAGGTCACGGTACGAATTGATCGGGGCTCGTGCCGGCACCGGGGTTCATCCGGGCGCATCGGCGAAGATGCGCTCGCTGACCGGCGGGTGGGTTGTGCTTGTCGTCCGCGCGGCTTGGGCCGGCGTTGGTGAGACACCCGCCTTGCACCTGAAGGGACGCCATGCGCAGCCTGATCGCTCTTGCCCTGGTCGCATCGACCTGTGCCTGCGGCGGCAAGACCGACACGCCGGGCACCACCAGCCCCGCGGGCGCGCCGCTCGCGGCCGACCAGGTGGTGTTCGACTCCACCCGAGCCAGCGCCAACCGCGAGATCTTCGCGATGAAGACCGACGGCAGCGGCATCCAGCGCCTCACCAGCAATTCAGCCTACGAGCACTGGTGGCCGCGCATTTCGCCCGACCGCAAGAAAATTCTCTTCTATCGCCGCCCAGCCGGCGTGACCAGCGACGACTACGCGCAGGCCAGCCTGTGGGTGATGAGTGCAGACGGCAGCGGTGTCACGCAACTGCTCGCGCAGGGCGCCAACGGCTGGTCGATGCAAGGCCATGCCGAGTGGTCGCCTGACGGCACCAGGATCGCCATGTTCGGCAGCTTCAACGCCACGCTGCAGATCTTCGTGACCGACGCCACCGGCGGCAACCCCGTGCGGTACACCAACCAGCCGGGCATCAACACCGACGTGTCGTGGTCGCCCGACGGCAGCAAACTGTTGTTCAACGGCTGCCCCGCCTCGCCTTGCACGCCCGCGAACTACGAGATCTTCGTGATGAGCGCGACCGCGCCCCTGAGTGTCCCGACGCGCCTGACCAGCGATGGGCTGGCCGACTACGACCCCTATTTCTCGCCCGACGGATCGATGGTCGCGTGGCTCACGAACACCAACCCGGCAGCCAACGGCGGGCTCGGTTCGTGGGGCATCCGCATGGCCGATATCGGCGGCGCCCCGGTGATCAGCTTGTCGAACGTGCGAACCCTCATCGACGACGGCCAGATCAACAGCAAGCCGGCGTGGAGCCTCGATGGCAGCGCCCTCTTCTTCCATCGCATCAATTTCGCGGAGGAAGCCAGGTTCGGCGTCTTCAAGATCAGGTCCGACGGCACGCAGACCCAGCCGAGCCGGCTGACCCCCGTCGGAACCGGCGTCAATGAGTTCCCGGCCAACTAAGGTCCGTGGCCGCTGAGGCTGTCTATTCAGCGCCCTTTCAGGCCTCGGCCATCCAATTGCCGCATCAGCGAGAACTGGCATGGGAATCTTGCGCGTGATCGTCCTCGTGCCTCATGGCGGCGTTCGCCTTCCTGCTTCAGTTTGCTGTGAGGTGTGTCGGCGGCAGCGTCATGAGCCTGTCACCCATGCGGATCCGCTTGTTCGGCTCGATGCCGGCGCACAACGCAAAGCCTGACGGCGCGAACACCAGGATCGTCGAGCCGTGTTCGAACCAACCGAGTTCGCGGCCTTTGGTGACGGGCACGTCGCAGGCGATGTCGTTGGGGCCGCGATACCGCAGGTGAAAGCGCAGGTCGGGTGCGTGCAGGCGCAGGCTGGCCACCAAAATGGCGGCCACCGGCACCAGCGCCACGCGGTGTCCGCTCGCCAGCCGCAGCCGGATAGCCGCCCGTTCGTTCAGGCAGTACAGGCGCTCGACGCGTTTCAGTGCGATCGGGTTGACGTTCCAGGTGTCGCCGCTCAGGTAGGTGACGTGTTCGATGTGCGCGTCGTGCGGCGCGTGAAAGCGGTGGTACATGCCCGAGGTCAGGCGCAGCGTGGCGTAGCTGCCGTCGCGCCACGGCGCAGCCGCCGCGTCGCTGCCGAACAGCTGCGCCAGCGAGTACTGAAAGCCTTTGGCCTGCCACGCGCGCAGCCCGGCCACCTGGCCACAGGCGCCGACGATGGCGTCGCACGGGCTGGTCAACACCTGAGGGTCGGCATCGATCGGCCTGGCGCCCGGCTTCAATTCGCGCGTGAAGCAATCGTGCAGGCTGCGAAAGGATTGCCGGCGCGCGTCGCTCAGGTCGAGGTCGCTGAACAGCCGCCACACCGCGATCGATGCCCGGGTCAGCAACGGACTTTCGATGCGGCTGTACCAGCCCATCCAGCGGGTGGCGGCGGCACGCGGAATGCGGTTGGTCAACAAGAAGTTCAGGCCTTCGTGTTGCACCAGTCTGCGAGTCAGGCTTCTGGGAGTCATGGCTTTGTCAACTGTTGCGGCTATGAAGCCGGCATGAACGACACCTTCTTCGTGCTGACGGCCTGCGCTTTGGCCGCGCTGGCCGTCGCCGCGCCCTACGCCACCCGCCGCCTGCAGCTGTCATTGGCCAAGCATCCATCGCTGACCGGCCACGCACGCATGGCCCGGCGCGTGGCCGCCTGGGTGCCGGGTTATGCCTACGACGAGGCGGCTTTCTTCGGCTGCGACGGCGCACCGGCCGAGGTGCAGCAGCGCCGGCGCGCTGCGCTGCAGCGCCTGCACGACGACTTCGCGCGCCGCTTCCCGCGCTCGCTGCAGGCCACCGATGCCGCGCGGCCCGCCCTGCCCGATCTGCAGTTCACCGGCGCCTATCGCGTACCGTTCCAGTTTTCGCGCCACCTGCGCGAGCATCTGCGCGTGCCGGCCTTCGTGCGCGAGGCCGCGGGCGTCACGGTCACCGACCTCGATGGCAACATCTTCTACGACCTCACCGGCTCGTACGGCGTCAATGTGTTCGGCGTCGACTTCTACAAAGAGTGCATCGCCGATGGCCACGCGCGGGCGCAGGCCCTGGGGCCGCTGCTCGGCTCGTACCACCCGTGCGTGGCCGACAACGTGCAACGGCTGTGCCACATCTCGGGCATGGACGAGGTGTCGTTCCACATGTCGGGCACCGAGGCGGTGATGCAGGCGGTGCGGTTGGCGCGCTATCACACGGGCCGCAAGCACCTGGTGCGATTCGCCGGCGCTTATCACGGCTGGTGGGACGACGTGCAGCCGGGCCCCGGCAACCCGCTGCCGCCGCGCGAGACCTACACGCTGCGCGAGATGGACGAGCGCACGCTCAAGGTGCTGCGTTCGCGCCGTGACATCGCGTGCGTGCTGGTCAATCCGCTGCAGGCGCTGCACCCGAACGCGGCGGCACCGGGCGACTCCACCTTGCTCGACGGCAGCCGCAGGGCGCACTTCGACCGCGCCGCCTACACCCGCTGGCTGCACGATTTGCGCGCCGTGTGCAGC
>JBIODO010000088.1:0-11852 GCA_044445225.1 Burkholderiales bacterium | reverse complement strand
CGGATGGCGCGGCACGCCGTCGAGCCACTCGAAGTCGATGTCGTAGATGCTCTTGCCGTCTTCGAAGCGGTCGATCAGGTACAGCGGCGCGCCGCCGATGCCTTTGATGGCCGGCAGCCGCAGCTCCATCGGGCCGGTGGGGATCTCGATCGGCTGCGCGCCGAGCTCGAGCGCGCGGGCATATGACTGGTGCGAATCCTTGACGCGGAATGCCAGCGCGCAGGCGCTCGGCCCATGCTCGGCGGCAAAGTAGCCGGCCAGGCTCTTGGGCTCGCGGTTGACGATGAAGTTGATGTCGCCTTGCCGGTACAGCAGCACGTCCTTGCTGCGGTGACGGGCGACCAGGCTGAAGCCGAGCTTCTCGAACAGCGGCTCCAGCACGTTGGGTGTCGGTGACGCGAACTCGACGAACTCGAACCCCATCAGGCCCATGGGGTTGTGGATCGGATCGGCCATGCGCGCGATTCTAGGCGCGGTGTCGGCGCCACGTGATTGACGCGCGTAGGCCCCGGGTGTTGAATCCCGCGCTCTGGGAGGGCACGCGATGTCGAACCGTTGGTTGCCAAGCCCGCGCAAGCCGTGGCTGTTGTTGGGCGGCGCGATCGTTCTCGCCGCAGCGCTGGGTTGTGCCCAGGCGCCTACCGAAGCCGGCGCACCGGCCGCACGCGCCGCGCCCGAGAGCGTGGGCATGTCGTCGGCGCGGCTCGAGCGCATCACCGCCACCTTCGAGCAGGAGGTGGCGGCCAAGCGCCTGCCCGGCGCGGTGGTGATGGCGTCGCGCAAGGGCAAGCTGGTGTATGCGCGTGCCTTCGGCCTGCGCGACCCCAGGGCGAGCGAGCCGATGCAGCTCGACAGCGTGTTTCGCATCTACTCGATGAGCAAGCCGTTCGCGGCGGTGGGCGCGATGATGCTGGTCGAAGACGGTGTGCTGCAGCTCGGCGACCCGGTGAGCAAATGGCTGCCGGCGTTCAAGGACGTGAAGGTCTCCACGCCGGCCGGTGACGTGGCGGCCACGCGCGCGATGACGGTGCAAGACCTGCTGCGTCACACCGCCGGCCTGCCCTATGGCGAGCTGACGCAAAACGCCGCGGTCAAAGACGCCTTGACCAAGGCCGGCCTGTACAAGCCGGGCGTGATCGACTTCGATGTGCGCGACCTGACCCCGGCTGACGAGGTGGAGCGGCTGGCCCGCATTCCGCTGATCCACCAGCCGGGCTCCACGTGGGAGTACAGCCTCGCCACCGACGTGCTGGGCCGCGTGATCGAAGCCGCATCGGGGCAGCGGCTGGGCGACTTTCTGCGCGTGCGCCTGTTCGCGCCGCTGAAGATGAACGACACCGCCTTCTACCTGCAGCCCGGGCAGCGCGCGCGTCTGGCCGAGCCGTTCGACAAGGACCCGGTCTCCGGCACACCGAACCGCCTGATCGACGTCAGTCAGCCGCCCGCCAACGACTCGGCAGGCGCGGGCTGCGTGTCGACCGCGGCCGACTACCTGCGCTTCGAACTGATGATGCTCAACGGTGGCGAGCTCGACGGCGTGCGCGTGCTGAGCCGCACGACGATCAAGTGGATGACGTCCGACCACCTCGGGCCGCGCATCCCACTGGCGGCCAACCCCGGCGGCGGTGTGCTCGGTGCGTCGGGCTACACCTTCGGCCTCGGCTTCGCGGTGCGGCCGGCCGACGGGCTGGTCACCGTGCCCGGCTCGGCCGGCGACTACAACTGGGGCGGCTACGCTGGCACCGGCTTCTGGATCGACCCCAAGGAGCAGCTGGTCGCGGTGTTCATGGTGCAGCAGCTCGGCACGCTGCGGCTGCACCACCGCACGCTGATCCGCCAGCTGGTGTACCAGGCGATCGTCGACTGACCGAACTACGGCCGGTCGGGCACGACGCTGTCGATGCGCTGCAGCGACGCGCGATAGCGCACGCTGCGTTTGATGTAGCTGTCGGCCGCGCCCTTGAGCATCTGCAGATCCTTGTCGGTCAGCTCGCGCATCACCTTGGCCGGTGCGCCGAGCAGCAGCGAGCGCGGCGGAAATGTCTTGCCCTCGGTGACGATGGCACCGGCGCCAACCAGGCTCTGCTCGCCGATCACCGCGCCGTTGAGCACCACCGCCCTGATCGCGATCAACGAGCCGGCGCCGATCGTGCAGCCGTGCAACATCGCCTGATGTCCGATCGACACCCGCTCGCCCACCCTGAGCGGGAAACCCGGGTCGACGTGCAGCACAGCGCCGTCCTGCACGTTGCTGCCGGCGCCGATCACGATGTCGTCGCCGTCGCCGCGCAGCACGGCGTTGAACCACACGCTGGCACCGGGCCCGAGCGTGACGCGGCCGATCACGGTGGCGTTGTCGACCACATAGGCATCCGCTGCAATCTGCGGCTGGTGGTCGTTGATACGGTAGATCGCCATGTTCTCTTCGATGCGGCCCCGGCTGGGTGAGCATTGTGCGGCCACGCTGCGCGCGCCGCCGGCGGCATGCTGCGCCGAGAGGCGCTGGCCCGCCGCGGCGCACCGTAGCATCGCGGCAGGCCCGCGCCGGGCTACACCGAGACACTTTCCGATGCACGAACCTTCGCATTCGCTGCGGCCCGCGCTGACCTGGGCCGACTGGCTGCCGTCGGTCCGCGCGGCGCTGGGGGTGGTGGTGCTGTTCGGCATCGGCATGGTGCTGGCGCGCGAGTTCGCGGTGCCGATCCAGAACGTGCTGGCCGCGCACTCGCGGTTGGGCCTCGTGGTGTTCGTGGCCACGTCGGTGGTGGCCGTGTTGCTGCCGATGGTCACCAACCTGCCGCTGTTGCCGCTGGCGGTGCTGGCCTGGGGGCCGTGGTGGACGGCGCTGCTGTTGCTGCTGGGTTGGGTAGGCGGCGCGGGTTTGTCGTTCTGGCTGGGCCGCCACGCCCGCGACGCAATCCTGCGCCGCTTTGCGTCGGTGCGACGCCATGCCGACATCGACCGCCTGATCCATCCGCGCCACCGCATCGCATCGCTGGTGGTGCTGCGCATGACGTTCCCGGTGGACGTGCTGTCGTATGCGCTGGGACTGTTCAGCCGCAGCACCACGCTGGCCGAGAACATGGTGTCCACGGCGATCGGCGGTGCGCCGTTCGCGCTGCTGTTCGCGTGGTTCCCGGCCTTGTCGGCCACCGGGCAGGTGGTGGTCTTCGTGGCGTCGGCGCTGGTGTTCGTCGTCTACGCGTGGTGGGTGCTGCGCCGCCCGGGTCCGACGGAGCGATAGTGGGTGGTCCGACCGGGCCGCGCGAGCGACAATTGCGCCCGATTCCCCGCGGATCGTGAGTACACCAGCGCAAGGCAAGGAAACATGCGATGAAGCTGACAGCGCAGCAGATCGAGCGGTTCGATCACGACGGTTACCTGTTCTTCCCCGGCCAGTTCACGCCGCAGGAAACGAAGGGGCTGACCGACGCCGTGCCCGCGCTCTATGCGCGCCGCGAGGTCTACAACGTGCGCGAAAAGGACAAGGATGCGGTGCGTACCAATTTCGCCGCACACCTGTACAGCCAGCCGTTCGCCACGCTGGCGCGCCATCCGCGCATGGTGGGGCCGGTGATGGATCTGTTTGGCGAAGCGGTCTACATGCACCAGTTCAAGATCAACGGCAAGGCCGCGTTCGACGGCGACGTGTGGCAGTGGCACCAGGACTACGGCACCTGGCTCAACGACGACCTGATGCCCACCGAGCGCGCGATGAACGTCGCGATCTTCCTGGACGACGTCAACGAATTCAACGGCCCGCTGATGTTCATCCCGGGCAGCCACAAGAAGGGCGTGGTCGATGCCAAGCACGACACCACGACCACGAGTTATCCGCTGTGGACCGTCGACAACGAGTTGATCGCGCAACTGGTGGAGCGTGCCGGCGGCAAGCACGGCGGCATTGTCAGCCCCACCGGCCCGGCGGGCTCGATGATCCTGTTCCACAGCTGCCTGGTGCACGCATCGGGCAGCAACCTGTCGCCGTGGCACCGCGTCAGCGTGTACCTGAGCCTGTGCGCGGTCAGCAACCACATCCGGCGCTTCAAGCGCCCGGAGTACATCGCACACCGCGACTTCACGCCGATCTCAGTGCTGCCCGACGACTGCCTGTTGAAGTCCTATCCGGTCGAGCTGCCGTGGCAAAACGGCATGCCGGCCAGCGCACTGGAAACCTCGAGCGTGCCGATCGACGAATCGCGCAGGGCCGCCTGATCGCCAGAGGGACGCCATGAGTCTGTACGCCCAACTTCAGCAGCGTGCCGCGTCAGGCAAGCCGATCCGCGTCGGCTTGATCGGCGCCGGCAAGTTCGGCTCGATGTACCTGGCGCAGATTCCGCGCACACCGGGCGTGCACCTGGCCGGCATCGCCGACCTCTCGCCGCCGGCCGCGCGCGCCAACCTCGCGCGCGTGGGCTGGAACCCGCAGCGCACGCAGGTGTCGTCGCTCGATTCAGCGGTGAAGGAAGGCACCACACACGTTGGCGACGACTGGCGCGCGCTGGTGCGCCACCCCGCGATCGACGTAGTCGTCGAATGCACCGGGCACCCGATTGCTGCGGTCGACCACTGCCTCGAAGCGTTCAACAACGGCAAGCACGTGGTCAACGTCACCGTCGAAGCCGACGCGTTCTGCGGCGCGCTGCTCGCGCACGAGGCCAGGCAGGCCGGCGTCGTCTACTCGCTCGCCTTCGGTGACCAGCCCGCATTGATCTGCGACCTCGTCGACTGGGCGCGCACCTGCGGCTTTCCGGTGGTCGCGGCCGGGCGCGGCCACAAGTGGCTGCCGCACTTCAGCGCGTCGACACCCGAAACCGTGTGGGGCTACTACGGCCTGACGCCCGAGCAGGCCGAGCGCGGCGGCCTGAACCCGAAGATGTTCAACAGCTTTCTCGACGGCTCTAAACCATCGATCGAGTGCACCGCGGTGGCCAACGCCACCGGCCTGGCGGTGCCGAGCAACGGCCTGCGTTATCCGCCGGCGAGCGTCGAAGACATCCCGTACGTGACGCGTCCCATCAGCGAAGGCGGCGTCCTCGAGCGCAAGGGCATGGTCGAAGTGATCTCGTCGCTCGAGACCGACGGCCGGCAGATCCCGTACGACATCCGCATGGGCGTGTGGGTCACCGTCGAGGCCGAGACCGAGTACATCAAGAACTGCTTCGAGGAATACAACGCGCACACCGACCCGAGCGGCCGCTACTTCACGCTATACAAGCGCTGGCACCTGATCGGCCTGGAGGTGGGCCTGTCAGTCGCGAGCGTGGCGCTGCGACGCGAAGCCACCGGCGTGGCCACCGGCTGGAACGCCGACGTGGTGGCCACCGCCAAGCGCGACCTGCAACCCGGCGACGTGCTCGACGGCGAAGGCGGCTACACGGTGTGGGGCAAGCTGCTGCCCGCGCAGAAGTCAGCGGCGATCGGCGGCCTGCCGCTCGGCCTGGCGCACGACGTGAAGGTGCTGCGCGCGGTGCGCAAGGGCGAGTGCCTGACCTGGCCCGATGTGGCGATGGATACCGCGTCGCGGGCGTACACCGTGCGCCGCCAGATGGAGGAGATGTTCGCGACCGCACCACCTCGGAGCGCCCAGCGCTAGGCGCGCACGCGGGCATGAAGATCTGTGTGGTCGGCGCCGGCGCGATCGGCGGCTTCATCGGCACGCGGCTGGCGCTCACCGGCGCGCACGAGGTCAGCGCGCTGGCGCGGGGCGCCACGTTGGCTGCGCTGCGCCAGCACGGTTGGCGCCTGCGCCAGGGTGGCGTGCTGCGCAGTGCGCCCGCGCTGGCAGTCGAGTGCGCGCGCGAACTCGGCGCACACGATCTGGTGGTGATCGCGGTCAAGGGCCAATCGCTGCCCGAAGTGGCGCCCACCATCGTGCCGCTGCTGGCAGCACACACGCTCGTGCTGCCGGCGATGAACGGCGTGCCGTGGTGGTTCGGCCGCGGCGTGGCTGCGCTGCAGGGCCGGCCGCTGGCCAGTGTCGACCCCGGTGGTGTGGTCGGCGCGGCGCTGCCCTTCGAGCAGACGATCGGCTGCGTCGTGCACGCCAGCACGTTCACCTCGGAGCCCGGGCTCGTCGAACACAACATGGGGCAGGGCCTGATCGTCGGCGAGCCGGTGGGCGGCGCATCGGCTCGCGTCGACGCGCTGGCCGAAACGTTGCGCGGCGCCGGCTTCGACGTCACCGTGTCGCGCGATGTGCGGCGCGACATCTGGTACAAGCTGTGGGGCAACATGACGATCAACCCGGTGGCGGCGATCACGGGTGCGCCCACCGATCGCGTGCTCGACGACCCGCTGGTGCTGGCGTTCTGCTCGGCGGCGATGCGCGAGGCCTCGCAGGTGGGTGCGGCCATCGGCTGCGCGATCGAGCAGCTGCCCGAAGACCGCCACGCGATCACGCGCAGGCTCGGCAGCTTCAAGCCCTCGATGCTGCAGGATGTCGAGGCCGGCCGCACGCTCGAGCTCGACGCCATCGTCGGCGTGGTGCGCGAGATCGCGCAGCGCGTCGGCGTGGCCACACCGAACATCGATGCGCTGCTGGGCGTCACGCGGCTGTTCGCGCGCACGCGCGGGCTCTATCCGGCAGCGGGTGCCTGACCTGCACAGCGCGGCGGCCGGCGCGCAGCGCCCGTGAGTCGCTGCCGCGGGCCTCTCTTGCTGCCGTCAGGTGAGCACGACCTCGATGCCTTGCAGCGGCGCATCGAACACGGCGCGCCAGTGTTGCCCCGGCTGCAGCGGCCAGGCGTCGGTCCAGGTGCCGGTGGTCACCACGTCGCCCTCGTACAGGCCGGGCGCGCCGGGGCATTGCTGCAGCTCCAGCACGAAGTGCCGCAACGCATGCAGCGGGCCGTCGAGCACGTTGCCGCCGTGGCCGTGATCGAGTCGCGAATCGCCGCGAAACAGCTGCACGCCCGCGGCCGCCAGCCGCTGGTCGAGTGCGGCGCCACTGTGGGCCAACTGGCGCACCGGCGTGGCCGGCCCCACCAGCAAGCGGCCGTGCAGCCCGCCATCGCTCACGGTTTCGGCGGCCGTGAACTGCCAGTCTGCGCAGTGCGACTGCACGATCTCGAAGCCGGTCGCGAGCCACGCGATGCAGTCGAACAACTGCTCGAGGCTGGCGCCGATGGCCGGCGCGGCGCGCAGGCCGAACACCACCTCGGGCTCCAGGCGCGGCTGGCACAACCCCGCCAGCGCGATCGAGCCGCGGCCATCGCAATGCTGCAGCGTGGTGTTCCACACCGTGCCCCAGATGGGCGCGAACACGCGGTAGCGCTGCCAGATCGTGCGGTTGGTGAAGCCGATCTTGAAGCCCGCCGGTTTCTCGCCGCGCGCGATTCGCAGCGCACGCACCGCCAGTGCGTCCTGGTAGGCCTGCGCCAGGTCGGTGGGCCGCTGCGCATCGGCGCGCGCCGGCCACAACATCGCGCCGTCGCTGTGGGCCAGGATGACTTGCGGGGTCAAGGGCAGGGTTGTAGGCGCGGTCAGCTCTTGGCGCGGCGCTTGCGCACCGCCTGCGCCAATTCGCCGAGCAGCGCCTGCGACTCGTCCCAGCCGATGCAGGCGTCGGTGATGCTCTGGCCGTAGCGCAAGGTGCGCCGGTCGGTGGTGCCGGGCTTGAAGCCCTGCGCGCCGGCCACCAGGTGGCTCTCGATCATCACGCCGAAGATCTGGCGGCTGCCGCTGCCTATCTGCGCTGCCACGTCGCGCACCACGTCGGGCTGCTTGTCATGGCTCTTGCCGCTGTTGCCGTGCGAGCAGTCGACCATCACGCTCGGCTGCCGGCCCGCGTCGGCCAGCGCCTCGCACGCCTGCGCCACGCTGGCCGCGTCGTAGTTGGGTGTCGTGCCGCCGCGCAGGATCACGTGGCCGTCGGGGTTGCCGGCGGTGTGCACCATCGCGATCTGGCCGCTCTTGTGCACACCGAGAAAACTGTGCGGCTGGCTGGCCGCGATGACGGCGTCGATCGCCACCCGCACGTTGCCTTCGGTGCTGTTCTTGAATCCGATGGCCGCCGAGAAGCCCGAGGCGAGCTCGCGGTGCACCTGGCTCTCGGTGGTGCGCGCGCCGATCGCGCCCCAGCTCAGCAGGTCGGCCATGTACTGCGGGCTCGAGGTGTCGAGCAGCTCGCTGCCCGCGGGCACGCCCAGCGTGTTGATGTCGATCAGCAGCGAGCGTGCGATGCGCAGCCCTTCGTTGATGCGAAAGCTGCCGTCCAGGTGCGGGTCGTTGATCAGGCCCTTCCATCCCACCGTGGTGCGTGGCTTCTCGAAGTACACGCGCATCACGATCACCAGCGCGTCGTCGTGCAGCGCGCGTTGCTCGTGCAGACGCTGCGCGTACTCGAGCGCCGACTTCGGCTCGTGCACCGAGCACGGCCCGATCACCACCAGCAGCCGGTCGTCGATGCCGTGCACGATGCGGCGCACCTGGTCGCGGCTGGCGGCGACGAAGCCTTCGATCGGCCCGCCGGCCACCGGGAAGAAGCGGATCAGCTGCTCAGGTGGCGGCAGCGGCTCGACGGCGACAACGCGCTCGTCGTCGACCTTGCTGGTTTTCTCGGTGGGGTCGCTGGCGCGCATGCGGGCAGTCGGGTGAGTCGGCCGCGGCATTGTCGGGTAGCCGGGCAGACCGGGGGGTGACTCTTGCGGGCGGACTGCGCCTCCATATAATCTACCGACCGTCCGGTCGATAATACTTTGCGATGGATCAAGCCACCTCACCGCCTCAGCGCACGCCGCAGCAGCTGGCCGAACACGTGCGCGACGGCATGCTCGCCAACGACCGCGCCTCCAAGTGGCTCGGCATGCGCATCGTCGACGTCGGGCCCGGCCGCTCGGTGCTCGAGATGACAGTGCGCGATTGCATGGTCAACGGCCACGACCTGTGCCACGGTGGCCTGATCGCCACTCTGGCCGATTCGGCGTTCGCGTTCGCCTGCAACTCGTACAACGAGCTCACCGTGGCATCGGGCTTCGCGATCGATCTGCTGGCACCGGGCAAGCTCGGCGACCTGCTCACCGCGCGTTGCCACGAGGTCAGCAAGGCCGGCCGCACCGGCGTGTACGACTGCGAAGTCACCAACCAGCGCGGCGAACGCGTGGCGGTGTTTCGCGGCCGCTCGCACACGATGAAAGGCAGACCCGCGGTATGACCGCCCCCACGCTTGTCGCTTCGCGCCTGCGCTGCCCCCCGAGGGGGTGCGGTCCGGCTTGGGAGCGGCCCAGCGCCGGACCGGCGGGTTGAGCAGGAGCACTTCTCGATGCCCGTGAAACACCCCAAGCCCGGCGAGCTCGAGCCGATCGAAACCGCCAGCCGCGACGAGTTGCAAGCGCTGCAGCTGGAGCGCCTGCAATGGAGCCTGCAGCACGCCTACCAGAACGTGCCGCACTACCGCCGCGCGTTCGAAACGCGGGGCGTGCACCCGCGCGATCTGACGTCACTGGCCGACCTGGCGAAGTTTCCGTTCACCGCCAAGAAAGACCTGCGCGACCACTACCCGTTCGGCATGTTCGCGGTGCCGCGCGAGAAGGTGGTGCGCATCCACGCCTCGTCGGGCACCACCGGCAAGCCCACCGTCGTGGGCTACACGCAAACCGACATCGACAACTGGGCCAATCTGGTCGCGCGCTCGATCCGTGCCTCGGGCGGGCGCGCCGGCGACATCGTGCACATCGCCTACGGCTATGGCCTGTTCACCGGTGGCCTCGGTGCGCACTACGGCGCCGAGCGGCTGGGCTGCACCGTGATCCCGATGTCGGGCGGCCAGACCGAAAAGCAGGTGCAGCTGATCCGCGATTTCGAGCCCGACATCATCATGGTCACGCCGAGCTACATGCAGGTGATCATCGAGGAGTTCGAGCGCCAGGGCATCGACCCCAAGTCGATGAGCGTCAAGGTCGGCATCTTCGGCGCCGAGCCGTGGACCGAGGCGATGCGCCACGACATCGAGGTGCGCGCCGCGATCGATGCGGTCGACATTTACGGCCTCAGCGAAGTGATGGGTCCCGGCGTGGCCAACGAGTGCATCGAGACCAAGGACGGCCCGGTGATCTGGGAGGACCACTTCTACCCCGAGATCATCGACCCCGAAACCGGCGCGGTGCTGCCGGACGGGCAAGAGGGCGAGCTCGTCTTCACCACGCTGACCAAGCAAGCGCTGCCGGTGATCCGCTACCGCACGCGCGACCTGACACGCCTGCTGCCGCCCACCGCGCGCAGCATGCGGCGCATGGGCAAGATCGTCGGCCGCAGCGACGACATGCTGATCATCCGCGGCGTCAACGTGTTCCCCACGCAGATCGAAGAGCTGATCCTGCAGCACGGCTCGCTGTCGGGGCAGTACCAGCTGGTGATCACGCGCGACGGCAGGCTCGACGAGATGCAGGTGCTGTGCGAGCTGCTGCAGGACCAGGCGTCGAGCGACCGCGCGGCGATCGCGCACTCGCTGCAGCAGCGCATCAAGACGATGATCGGCGTCAGCACCACGGTGAGCGTGGGCGCGCCCGAATCGATCGAACGCACGCTGGTGGGCAAAGCGCGACGTGTCATCGACAAACGTCCGAAGTAGGAGCACGCATGTACACGCAAGCGATGGACAGCCAGCCCAAGGAAGAGCGCGAGCGCAAGGCCGTGCGTACGGTCGAGGAGGTCGAGCTCGAGCGGCGGTTCGACGCCAAGATCGACGCCGGCGACTTCATCGAAGCCAAGGATTGGATGCCCGATCACTACCGCAAGACGCTGCTGCGCCAGATCAGCCAGCACGCGCACTCCGAGATCGTGGGCATGCTGCCCGAGGGCAACTGGATCACGCGCGCGCCCACGCTCAAGCGCAAGGCGATTCTGCTGGCCAAGGTGCAGGACGAAGGCGGCCACGGCCTGTACCTGTATGCCGCGGCCGAAACGCTGGGCACCAGCCGCGACCAGATGGTCGACGCGCTGCACTCGGGCAAGGCCAAGTACAGCTCGATCTTCAACTACCCCACGCTGACCTGGGCCGACATCGGCACCATCGGCTGGCTGGTGGACGGCGCAGCGATCATGAACCAGGTGCCGATCTGCCGCTGCTCGTACGCCCCGTATGCGCGCGCGATGATCCGCATCTGCCGCGAAGAGAGTTTTCACCAGCGGCAGGGCTTCGACGCGCTGCTGACGATGATGCAAAAGGGCACCGCCGCGCAGAAGGCGATGGTGCAGGACGCCGTCAACCGCTGGTGGTGGCCGTCGATCATGATGTTCGGGCCGCCCGACGATCAAAGCCCCAACAGCGCGCAGGGCATGCGCTGGGGCATCAAGCGGGTCAGCAACGACACGCTGCGCCAGCGCTTCGTCGATGCCAGCGTCGACCAGGCCAGGATCCTGGGCGTCACGCTGCCCGACCCCGACCTGAAGTGGAACGCCGAGCGCGAGCACCACGACTTCGGCGCCATCGACTGGGACGAGTTCAAGCGCGTGATCGCCGGTGACGGTCCGTGCAATCGCGAGCGCCTGGCACAACGCGTCAAAGCGTGGGACGAAGGCGCCTGGGTGCGCGACGCCGCATTGGCCTACGCCCGCAAGCAAGCCACAAAGCAGGAGGCAGCATGAGCCAGACCAACCAAAGCGCAGCGAACCAGAGTTCGATGGACGAGTGGCCGCTGTGGGAGGTGTTCGTGCGCAGCAAGTCGGGCCTCGACCACAAGCATTGCGGCAGCCTGCATGCGGCCGATGCGCAAATGGCGATCCAGCTGGCGCGCGACGTCTACACGCGGCGGCTCGAAGGCTGCAGCGTGTGGGTGGTGCGCAGCGACCAGATCGTGGCCAGCGACCCTGCCGACAAGGGCATGTACTTCGACCCGATGGAAGACAAGGTG
>JBIODO010000087.1:0-11882 GCA_044445225.1 Burkholderiales bacterium | reverse complement strand
GCGCGGCACACGCGAGCTCGCTGCCATCCGCAACCCCGGCGAGCTCGAGGACGTTGACCTCGGCGTCGTGCGCGGCGCCTTCGGCATCGCCGTGTCCGGCTCGGTCTACTTGAGCGAGACCGAGCTCGGCATCAACGCGTTGGGCTTTCTGCCGCAGCACCTGCTGGTGCTGCTCGATCCCGCGGCGATCGTTCCCGATCTGCATCACGCGTACCGCCAGCGCGGCTTCTTCAAGGCGCGCTACGCGGTGCTGATGACCGGCCCGTCGGCCACCGCCGACATCGAAGGCGTGCTGATCCGCGGCGCGCAAGGCATTCGTTCGTTCACCGTCGTGCCGCTGGCCGACCCCGCCCAATGAAATGAAACGCGAACAAGGCGCCCCACGGGTCAGAAGCGATAGGTCAGCTCGATCATGTGGAAATCGACGCCGGTCTTCTCGTGCCCGTACGCGCCTCCATCGGAGTAGTGCTGGAATCTGTAGCCCACCCCTATTCGCTCATACAGCGGGACACTGAGCCCGAGGGTCAATGCGAATTGGAGGGCTCCACCGAAGTCTTGCCGTGCGTAGGCAGGCTTGCTGAGCAGGGCGAACCCGGCGCCCAGGTCGAGCGTGAAACGCCCATCTTGCCTGCCAAAGGCAATCACAGGGATTGCAGAAACGACCAGCCCAGCCTTGTCAGCTTCACCTCGAAGAACTCCGACACTGGCCAGCAGCCTGGTACCGACTTCCCACCCTGAACCGGATAGTTCATCCCAGGGTTTCCAGGGCAACCGCGTGGTTGTCACTACATCGTATGCGCGAAACGACTCCGGTTGCTCCTGGCCGAGCACTCTCGCCTGGCTGAAATTTGTCCGAATGCCAACGCTCAGCAGCTCGAAGTCCGACGCGCTGGACCAAGGGGCGAAGGCGCAGAGCGCGAAAGGGATCAGCGAAATCCGCAGCCCACCGGCCATCCTGGTTCTTGTTCTTTCTTGTTCCATCATGCGCTGGAGCTTTCACAACAGATTCGCCCAGTTCAACGCTGTGCTCATGGTGGAGGAAGCGCGACGCCGCGCGCCTGCACTGGCGTTCGGCTGGCGACGGCTGGCGAACTCACTCCCACTCGATGGTCGCCGGCGGCTTGCTCGACACGTCGTAGGTCACGCGGTTGATGCCGCGCACCTCGTTGATGATGCGGCTCGACACCTTCTTCAGCAGTGCGTAGGGCAGCTCGGCCCAGTCGGCGGTCATGAAGTCGCTCGTCTGCACTGCGCGCAAGGCCACCACGTGGTCATAGGTACGGCCATCGCCCATCACGCCGACGCTCTTGACCGGCAGGAACACCGCGAAGGCCTGCGACGTGAGCTCGTACCAGGTCTTGCCGCTGGTCTCGTCCACCGTCTTACGCAGTTCCTCGATGAAGATGTGGTCGGCACGGCGCAGCAGCTCCGCGTATTCGCGTTTGACCTCACCGAGGATGCGCACGCCCAGCCCCGGCCCGGGGAACGGATGGCGGTACACCATGTCGTGCGGCAGGCCGAGCGCCACGCCGAGCTCGCGCACCTCGTCCTTGAACAGGTCGCGCAGCGGCTCCAGCAGCTTGAGCCCCAGCGTCTCGGGCAGGCCGCCCACGTTGTGGTGGCTCTTGATCGTGGTGGCCTTGTGGGTCTTGGCGCCGCCCGATTCGATGACGTCGGGATAGATCGTGCCCTGCGCCAGCCACCTGGCCTTGACCAATTTCTTCGCCTCGCGCTGGAACACCTCGACGAACTCGCGACCGATGATCTTGCGCTTGGCCTCGGGGTCGGCCACGCCCTTCAGCGCACCGAGAAACTGCTCGCTGGCGTCGATGTGCAGCACCTTGGCGTGCAGGCGGCCGGCGAACATCTCCTTCACCAGCGCGCCCTCGTTCAAGCGCAGCAACCCATGGTCGACGAACACACAGGTCAGCCGATCACCGATGGCGCGGTGGATCAGCGCGGCGGCCACGCTCGAATCGACGCCACCCGACAGGCCGAGGATCACTTCCTCGTCGCCCACCTGCTCGCGGATGCGCACCACCGCCTCGCCGACGTGGTCGCGCATGATCCAGTCGGCGCGCGCTGCGCAGATGCCGAGCACGAAGCGCTCGAGCATCGCGCGGCCTTGCAGCGTGTGCGTGACTTCGGGGTGGAACTGCACGCCGTAGTAGCCGCGCGACTCGTCGGCCATGCCGGCGATCGGGCAGCTCGGGGTGCTGGCCATCAGCTTGAAGCCCGGCGGCAGCGCGGTCACCTTGTCGCCGTGGCTCATCCACACCTTGAGCATGCCGTGGCCCTCGGCGGCGCGAAAGTCTTCGATGCCGTCGAACAGGCGCGTGTGGCCGCGCGCGCGCACCTCGGCGTATCCGAACTCGCGGTGTGAGCTCGCTTGGACCTCGCCGCCAAGCTGCACCGTCATCGTGAACATGCCGTAGCAGATGCCGAGCACCGGCACGCCGAGCTGCCACACCACCGCGGGCGCACGCAGCTCCTGCGCCTCGTAGGTGCTGGCGTGGCTGCCCGACAGGATGATGCCCTTGGGCGCGAACTGGCGGATGAACGACTCCGACACGTCGTTGGGGTGGATCTCGCAATACACGTGCGCCTCGCGCACGCGGCGCGCGATCAGCTGCGTAACCTGGGAGCCGAAGTCGAGGATGAGGATCTTGTCGTGCGACATGGTCAGTGGCGCCCCTCCCGAAGCCACTGAGCCCCCTCAGGGGGGCGAGCCCGCGCCGAGCGAGCGCCTGCGCGCTCGTGAGTGGCTGGCGAGCGCTGGGCGGCATGCAGGCCGGCCAGCAGCGAGCGAAGCGAGCGTGGGGGCTGTTTCATTTTCACGCGGGCTGCGCGCGCACCGTCTTGTGGCTGCGGAAGAAACGCCAAGCGATGGTCGCCGCCGTCAATTGCAGCGCCGAGCAGACGAAGAATGGCAGTCCGATCAACCAATCGCCGGCCGGGCGATGCGACACCCAGCGCAGCAGTTCGAGCGCCACCACAGGTGCAAACACCGCCATCAGGCTGCTCAGCGATGCCACCGCACCCATCGTCTGGCCCTGCCGCGTGGGGTCGGCAGCATTGGAGACGATGCTCTGCATGGCCGCTTGGGCGGCACCACCGAGCAACCCGAGGCTGATCACCGCGAACAACATCCAGCCCTCGGTGGCCAGGCCGAAGCCGAGGTAGGTGGTGGCGCCCACCAGCAGGCCCGTGATCGCCAATTGCTGCGGGGTGAAGCGCCGCAGCAACTGCTTGAGCAGCACGCCCTGGCTGAAGGCCGACACGAGACCCACTGCGAACAGCGACCAGCCGACCTGCCCCGGGCCCCAGCCGAACTTGAACTTGGTGTACAGCACCCAGCTCATGTGCAGCATGAACTGCGCCAGGCTGGCCATGCCGATCACCCACACCAGCGCGCCAACGCCCTTGAGCGCCGCCAGGCCCTTGAGCGCGGCCACCGGATTGGCACGCCGCCAGTCGAACGCGCGGCGCCGCTCCTTCGGCAGCGACTCGGGCAACACGAAGAAGCCGTAGCACCAGTTGATCAGCGCCATGCAGCCTGCCACCACGAAAGGCAGCCGCACGTCGAGGTCGCCCAGCACGCCGCCGATTACCGGCCCAAGGATGAAGCCGACGCCGAACATCGCCCCCAGCAGGCCAAAACGCCGTGCGCGATCCTGCGGTGCGCTGATGTCGGCCACGTAGGCATTGGCGATCGAGATGTTGCTCTGCATCGCGCCGGAAAACATGCGCACCACCACCAGCATCCACAGCGCCGTGGCCGCCGCGGTGACGAAGAAGCTCAACGCCAGCCCGGCGAAACCGAGCAGCAACACGGGCCGCCGGCCGAAGCGGTCGGACAGCGCGCCGAGGATCGGCGAGCTCACGAAGTTGGCGATGCCGAAAGTCAGCGTCACCGCCAGGAACGCCAGCGTCTGCTCGTCGTTGCTGTGCGTGAATTGCCCGACGATGTGCGGCAGCACCGGCACCATCAGGCCGATGCTGATCATGTCGATCAGCACGGCCACCAGAATGAACGGCATCGCCGCAGCCCGGGGGCTGGGGCCCGGTTCAACGGCTTGCACGGGTTGGGCGACGAGTTGCGCCGCCTGATGGGCCGCGCCGCCGGTTTCGAAGTTGGAATCGGCCAAACTCATTCCATGCGGTAGTTCGGCGCTTCCTTGGTGATCTGCACGTCGTGCACGTGGCTCTCGCGCACGCCGGCCGTGGTGATCTCGACGAATTCGGCCTTGCGCTGCATCTCCTCGATGCTCGAACAGCCGCAGTAGTGCATCGACGCGCGCAGGCCGCCGGCCAGCTGGAAGATCACCGCCACCACCGAGCCCTTGTACGGCACTTGGCCCTCGATGCCCTCGGGCACCAGCTTGGCGGTGTTGGGATTGTTCGCGTTGTCTTCCTGGAAGTAACGGTCGGCGCTGCCCTGCTGCATGGCGCCCATCGAGCCCATGCCGCGGTAGCTCTTGTAGGTGCGGCCTTGATAAAGAATGGTCTCGCCCGGCGCCTCTTCGGTGCCGGCGAACATGCCGCCCATCATCACGCTGTCGGCGCCGGCGGCGATGGCCTTGGCCAGGTCGCCCGAGTAGCGCACGCCGCCGTCGGCGATCAGCGGCACACCGCTGCCCTTGAGCGCGCTGGCGACCGACTCGATCGCGTAGATCTGCGGCACGCCGACGCCGGTGACGATGCGCGTGGTGCAGATCGAGCCCGGGCCGATGCCGATCTTCACCGCGTCGGCGCCGGCCTCGACCAGCGCCTTGGCCGCCGCGCCGCTGGCGATGTTGCCGCCGATCACATCGACCTTCGGGTAGTGGCGCTTGACCCAGCGCACGCGCTCGATCACGCCCGCGCTGTGCCCATGCGCGGTGTCGACCACGATGGCGTCGACGCCGGCCCTGACCAGCAGTTCCACGCGCTCTTCGGTGCCCACGCCCACGCCCACCGCGGCGCCGACGCGCAGCTTGCCCTGCGCATCGCGAGCAGCATTGGGAAAATCGGTCTGCTTGGTGATGTCCTTCACCGTCATCAGGCCGCGCAATTCGAACGCCTCGTTGACCACCAGCACGCGCTCGAGCTTGTGCTTGTGCATCAGCGCCTTGCCGTCGTCGATGCTGGCGCCTTCGCGCACCGTGATCAGCCGCTCGCGCGGCGTCATGATCTCGCGCACCGGCACATCCATGCGCGTTTCGAAGCGCAGGTCGCGATTGGTGACGATGCCCACCACGGTCTTGCCCTGCAGCACCGGAAAGCCCGAGATGCCGTGCGCCTTGGACAGCGCGAGCACTTCGCGCACCGGCAGCTCCGGCGTGATGGTGATCGGATCGCGCAGCACGCCCGATTCGTAGCGCTTGACGCGCGCCACCTCGGCGGCCTGCGCCTTGGGCACGAGGTTCTTGTGCACGATGCCGATGCCGCCCTCCTGCGCGACGGCGATCGCCAGGCGGGCTTCCGTGACGGTGTCCATCGCGGCGGACACCAGCGGCAGGTTGAGCGTGATGTGGCGCGACAGCCGGGTGGTCAGGTTCGTGTCGCGCGGCAGCACCTGTGAAAACGCCGGCACCAGCAACACGTCGTCGAAGGTGAGCGCTTTGCCAAGAAGGCGCATGAGAATCGCTCCGGTCGCAAAAGCGAATTATACGGATCGACTTGTGCGGTATTTCCCACACGGCCACACCCCGCAGGGAGTGGCGCGCGCCGCGCTGCCAGGGGCGTGCCGCTACACTGCGCAGCACCGGTTGCTGTTGCCGGGATGTTGGAGTGCGCGATGCGCTTGCGTGTTTTGTTCTGCGTTGGATTCAGCCTGTGGGTGGCCACGCTGCCCGCGGCCGCGCAGTGGAAATGGAAGGATTCGCGCGGCCAGGTGGTCGTCAGCGACACGCCGCCGCCGCGCGACATTCCCGAACGCGACGTGCTGCAAAAACCCAACCTGGTGGTGCAGCGCTCCGCTGCGCAATTGACGCCCGCGGCCAGTGCGCCTGCCGTCGAGACCGTGGCCAAGGCCAAGGTCGATCCCGAGCTCGAAGCGCGCCGCAAGAAGGCCGAAGGCGAGCAGCAGGCCAAGCAGAAGGCCGACGACGAGAAGATCGCCGCGCAGCGCGCCGACAACTGCAAACGCGCGCGTGCTTACGCCGAGACGCTCAACTCGGGCATTCGCATGACCCGCCTCAACGACAAGGGCGAGCAGGAGTACATCGACGACGCGCAGCGCGCCGCCGAGATGCAGCGCGCGCGCCAGGGCATCGAGAGCGACTGCCGCTAGGTCTTCGCGCTGCGCGCCTTAGCGCGCCCACCGTCGCGCCGGTAGCGCTGGCGCCTCGCTTCCTTGGGATCCACCAGCAGGCCGCGCGTCAGCTCGACGCGGTCGCCTTCGCGCAGCGGCGTGTCCAGGCCGGCCACGCGGCCCCAGATGCCCGGGCGCAACGCGTCGGCTTGTGCGGCGGACATGCCCTCGAGCAACCGGCTTGCGCGCAGCGCGTCGGCCAGCGTGCTGCCTTCGCGCAGGCGCAACCGCGCATGGCGCACATCGTGTGGCGCCGCCGCGTAGACCACCTCGATCCCGATCTCAGCGCTGGCCATACACCTGCTCGGCGCGCTGCACGAAGCGGTCGACCAGCGTGTCGGCGACCTTGTCGAACACCGGGCTCAACACCGTCTCCAGCGGCCTGCTGGCAAACGCATAGTCCAGCTCGAACTCGATGCGGCAGGCCTGCTCGTCGCCCTCCCCGCCGGCCGCGCCGGCTTGCCCGATCGGCGTGAACTGCCACAAGCCATCAAACAGCGAGAACGGGCCGTCCACCAGTTGCAGCAGCACCGAGCGCGCGGGCTCGTATCGGTTGCGCGTGGTGAAGGCGTGGCGCACGCCGGCATAGGCCAGGTGCAGGCGCGCGACCACCGTGTCGCCGTCGCGCTGCAGCACCTCGGCCCGCTCGCACCACGGCAGGAACTTGGGGTACTGGTCGAACGCCGTGACCAGGTCGTACATCTCGCGGGGCGAGTACCACAGCAAAACGGACTTGTGCACTCGCTTCATACTATGCGGCCATTCTAGAGACACACCGCCGCGAATGACTGCACCGATCGCCGAGAACCGGCGCGCCCGCTACGACTACCTGATCGAGGAACGATTCGAAGCCGGCATGGTGCTCGAGGGCTGGGAGATCAAGGCCATCCGCGCCGGCCAGGTGCAGCTCACCGACGGCTACGTGGTGATCCGCGATGGCGAGCTCTACCTGATCGGCTGCCGCATCAACGCGCTGCGCTCGGCGTCGACGCACGTGCACCCCGAGGCCGACCGCACCAAGAAGCTGCTGATGCACAAGGAAGAGATCAAGCGCCTGGTCGGCAAGGTCGAGCAGCGCGGCTACACGCTGGTGCCGCTGAACCTGCACTACAAGGGCGGCCGCGTGAAGGCCGAGATCGCACTGGCCAAGGGCAAGGCACAGCACGACAAGCGCGAAACCGAGAAGAAGCGCGATTGGGAACGGGAGAAGGGCAGGCTGATGCGCCACAAGGTCTCATCGCCCGCCAAGAGCTAACCCCTCTCGCTCAATTCATCGCCAGGAATTGCACTGCACGCTGAACGCCGCCCTCGCCCACCGCGGTGCCCAATGAACGCAGCGCCGCCTCGACCCCTGCGATCGCGCCGAGAATCACCGCCGGGTTGCTGTCGCCCAGATGCCCGATGCGAAACGCCTGGCCGGTGAGTGGCCCCAGGCCGCCCGCGATCGCCACCTGAAAGCGCTCGCGGGCCGCTGTGCGCAGCGCATCGACATCGACGCCGGGATTGACCGCGACTGTCGTCACCGACACTGAGCGGCTGGCCGGCTGCTGCGCGAAGAAATCCACCATGCCACCCTCGCGCCAGCCGGTCACCGCTGCGTGCACGGCACCGGCAAGCCTGGCGTGGCGCGCCCACACTGCATCGAGCCCTTCGCTGAAGATCAGCGACAAGGCGGCCTCGAGGCCGAACAACAGGTTTTGCGGCGGAGTGCCGCAGAACTTGCGGTACGACAACTCGTGCCTGCGGCGCACCCAGTCCCAATAGAAGCGCGGCGCAGCGCAGCGCTCGGCCACCGCCATCGCTTTGCCGTTGACTGCGATGAAGCCCACGCCCGGCGGGCACATCAGGCCCTTTTGCGAAGCGCCGAGCGCCACGTCGATGCCGAGCCCGTCCATCGCAAACGGCGCCGCAGCCAGCGAAGCCACCACATCGGCCACCAGCAGCGCCGGGTGGCGCGCGGCATCGATGGCGTGGCGCAGAGCGCCCAGGTCGCTCGTCACCCCGCTGGCCGTGTCGGTGTGCACGGCCAGGACGGCCCGGATTTCTTGCGAGCGATCGTCGCGCAGCGCCTGCTCGAGCGCCGCGGCGTCGATCGGCCAGCCCTCGCGCCACGGCGTGCGCACCACGCGGCGGCCCAGCGCCTCGGCCTGCACCGCCCAGGATTCCGAGAAGTGCCCGGTGCCCGGGATCAGCAGCGCCTGCCCGGGCGCTGCGAGGTTCTCAATCACCGCTTCCCAAACGCCGTGCCCGTTGGATGCGTAGAGAAACAGCTCCGATGCCTCGGTGTGCAGCAGCCGCTTCAAGCCGCGCTCGCAGGCCTCGATATTGGCGTCGACGCGCGGGTCGCCCAGATCCATCGGCTGCACGCTCATCGCATGCAGCACGGCGTCGGGCAGCGGTGTCGGGCCCGGCGAATGAAGAAAGCGGCGGCCCGGAATGCGAGGAGCGTTCATTCGCGCATCGTAAATGCGCTCTCGGGTCGGCGCTCTCAGGTGGCCTTGGCCTTGCGCTGGTCGACAAAGGCCTGCACGCCGTCGAGCGCGCACGCATCCATCATGTTGCAGGCCATCGTCTGGCCCGCGTCGGCGTAGGCATCGGCAATGCTCGCTTCGAGCTGCCGGTAGAACAGCGCCTTGCCCATCGCGATGGCCACGCGCGGCTTGTCCACGATGCGCGAGACCAGCGCCTCGACCTCGGCATCGAGCCGATCGGCATCGGCCACGCGGTTGACCAGCCCTTTGTCGAGCGCCTCGTCGGCCGAGATGAAGTCGCCGGTCACCAGCATCTCGAAGGCAGCCTTGCGCGGCACGTTGCGCGACAGCGCAACGCTCGGCGTGCTGCAGAACAATCCGAAGTTGACGCCGCTGACCGCAAAGCGCGCGTCGCGCGACGCCACCGCGAGGTCGCACATCGCCACCAGTTGGCAGCCCGCAGCGGTGGCCACGCCCTGCACGCGCGCGATCACCGGCACCGGCAGGCGTTGGATCGCCAGCATCATGCGCGAGCAGCGCTCGAACAACCCCTGGTAGTAGTCGAGCGACGGCGCCGCACGCATCTCCTTCAGGTCGTGCCCGGCGCAAAACGCCTTGCCGGTGGCGGCGATCACCAGCACTCGGATCGTCTCGTCACTCGCCAGCGCATCGAGCTCGGTCTGCAGCGCCTGCAGCAGGGCCTCGGACAGCGCGTTGAAAGCCTGCGGACGGTTGAGCGTCAGCGTCACCACGCCGCGCGCGTCGCGCGCGCGGTGCAGCAGTGGTTCGTCGGTGGTCAGCATGCGGTGCACACCCCTTACTCGATCGCGCTGGCCGATTTGGCGCGCTCGCGCAGCGCGAATTTCTGGATCTTGCCGGTCGAGGTCTTGGGGATCTCCTCGAAGCGGATCTCGCGTGGCACCTTGTAGCCGGCCAGCAGCGCCTTGCAATGCGCAATCAATTCGGCGGCATTGGCGCTCGACCCCTGCTTGAGCTCCACGTAGGCCACGGGCGTCTCGCCCCACTTGGGGTCGGGCTTGGCGACCACCGCGCAGGCCAGCACCGCCGGATGGCGGTACAGCGCGTCCTCGACCTCGAGCGAGCTGATGTTCTCGCCGCCGGAGATGATGACGTCCTTGCTGCGGTCCCTGATCTTCACGTAGCGGTCGGGCTCCATCACGCCGAGGTCGCCCGTGTGGAACCAGCCGCCGGCAAACGACTTGGCCGTGGCCTCGGGGTTCTTCAAGTAGCCCTTCATCACGATGTTGCCGCGGAACATGATCTCGCCCATCGTCTGGCCGTCGGCGGGTGTCTCGGCCAGCGTGTCGGCGTCGAGCACCGTCATGCCCTCCTGCAGCGCATAGCGAACGCCCTGGCGGCCATTCAGGCGCGTTTGCTCCGACAAACTCTGTTCGCTCCAGGCCGGGCGCTTCACCGCCACCGCCGCCGGCCCATAGGTCTCGGTGAGTCCGTAGACATGCGTGACGTCGAATCCGATCTTGGCCATGCCTTCGATCATCGCCGCCGGCGGCGCGGCGCCGGCCACCATGCCGCGCACCCGTTGCGTGATGCCCTCGCGCAGCGCGGGCGGCGCGTTGACGATCAGGCTGTGCACGATCGGTGCGGCGCAGTAATGGTCCACGCCGTGCTCGCGCATCGCATCGAGGATCGCCTTGGCTTCCACGCGGCGCAGGCACACGTGAGTGCCGCCCAGCAACGCCACCGTCCAGGGAAAGCACCAGCCGTTGCAGTGGAACATCGGCAACGTCCACAGGTAGGTCGGGAAGTGCGGCATGGTCCAGGTGAGCGCGTTGCACACCGCATTCAGATAGGCGCCGCGGTGGTGGGTGACCACGCCCTTGGGGTCGCCGGTGGTGCCGCTGGTATAGCTGACGGCAATCGCATCCCACTCATCCGCGGGGGGCTCGAGCCGTTGCAGAGGCTCGTGCGCGGCCAGCATCGCTTCGTACTCGAGCTCGCCCAGGCGCTCACCGGGCCCCACGTATTCGCTGTCGGCGACATCGATCACGCGCAGCGTTCGCCGATGCTCGGACTTCAGAATGCGCAAGGCCTTGCTCACCACCTGTGAGAACTCGGTGTCCGTGATCAGCACCTGCGCTTCGCAATGGTTGAGCTGCCAGGCCAGCAGCGGCGCATCGAGCCGCGTGTTCAACGTGTTGAGCACCGCGCCCAACGCCGGCACCGCGTAGTGCGCCTCCACCATCTCGGGCGTGTTGGCCAACATCACGCTCACCGTCGAGCCCGGGCCCACGCCGGCGCCGCGCAGCGCCGCGGCCAGCCGGGCTGCGCGGCCGCGGGTTTGCCCCCAGCTGTAGCGCCGCGCGCCATGCACCACCGCGACCAGATCGCCGAACGCCTCGGCGCTGCGCTCGACGAAGCTCACCGGGCTCAACTGGGTGTGATTGGCACCGCAGCGATCAAGACCCTGTTGGTAGATGTTCATCGTTGCACCTTCAATCACATGGCACGAACCGTCCACAGCCGCTGGCGACGATGCTGCCGTGCCCTTGTCGCGCAGCGGACAGTGCAAGCGCGCATTGTCAGATCGCACCCGTCCACCTATAAACCGAGCGGCCTTGCGGACCCAAGGTCAAGGCTCTCACTGACCACCGATGGCACAACCCGCACGCTCTGCACCAACGCCCAACGGCGGCAACGCATTGCTCAGCGTGCGCGGCGTGTCGGTTCGCTTCGGCGGCATTGTGGCACTCGACAACGTGAGCTTCGACGTCGCCCGCGGCGACATCTGCGGGCTGATCGGGCCCAACGGTGCGGGCAAGACCACGCTGTTCAACTGCATGAGCCGGCTGTACCAGTACCAGTCGGGCGACATCCTCTTGGAGGGTCAGTCGCTGACGAACATGCCAGTCCACCGCATCGCCGGGCTCGGCCTGGGGCGCACGTTCCAGAACCTGGCCATGTTCCAGCGCATGACCGTCACCGACAACGTGATGGTTGGCGCGCACGCGCGCTCCGAGGCCGGTTTCGTGTCGAGCGCTCTGCGGCTGCCGAAGGTCGGCGCCGAGGAGCTGCGGTTGCGCGAGCGCGCGCACGAGATCATGGAAAACCTGGGGTTTCTGCCGTTCGCCAAGCGT
>JBIODO010000086.1:0-11935 GCA_044445225.1 Burkholderiales bacterium | reverse complement strand
GCCGTAGACCATCGCCACCTTTGACTCGCTCAAGTTCTCCGAGACCACGACCTTCGAATCCATCATCTCGTGTTAGAAGTCGTTGCCCTCGCGCGTGCGCTCGCCGACGCCGGCGAACACCGACAGGCCCGAGTGCGCCTTGGCGATGTTGTTGATCAGCTCCATCATCGCCACCGTCTTGCCGACGCCGGCGCCGCCGAACAGGCCCACCTTGCCGCCCTTGGCGAACGGGCAGATCAGGTCGATCACCTTGATGCCGGTCTCGAGCAGCTCGGTCGACGGGCTCAACTCGTCGTAGGCCGGCGCTTTGCGGTGGATCGACGCGGTGAGCGTCTGGTCGACCGGGCCGCGCTCGTCGATCGGATTGCCGAGCACGTCCATGATGCGGCCGACCGTGGCCTTGCCCACCGGCACCATGATCGGGTTGCCCGTGTTGGTCACCACCATGCCGCGGCGCAGGCCGTCGGACGAGCCGAGCGCGATGGTGCGCACCACGCCGTCGCCGAGCTGCTGCTCGACCTCGAGGGTCAGCGCCGTGCCTTCCATCTTCAGCGCGTCGTAGATATGGGGCATCTGGTCGCGCGGGAATTCCACATCGACCACAGCGCCGATGCACTGAACGATCTTGCCTTGTGCCATTTCTATGAATCCTTCAACGGTATTCGATGCGGGTGGGCTGTCAGTCGCCCACGTTTTGGTTCCGGCCGTTCGCTTCGCTCACTTAACTTTCGCTGCGCTCAAGTTAGCCTTCACCGGATCGTCGTCGCCGCGTCAGCCACTGATGGCTGCCGCACCGCCGACGATTTCCGAGAGTTCCTTGGTGATCGCGGCCTGGCGCGTCTTGTTGTAGATGAGCTTGAACTCGGCGATCAGGTCGGTGGCGTTGTCGGTGGCGGCCTTCATCGCCACCATGCGCGCCGACTGCTCGCTGGCCATGTTCTCGGCCACGCCCTGGTACACCAGCGCCTCGATGTAGCGCGTGATCAGCGCGTCAATGACCACCCGCGCTTCGGGCTCGTAGATGTAGTCCCACGCATACTGCGATTGATCGGCTTCGGTGGCTTGCATGCGCTCGGCCGACAGCGGCAGCAGCTGCTCGACCCGCGGCTCCTGCGTCATCGTGTTGACGAACCTCGTGTAGCACAGGTACACCGCGTCGAGCTGGCCGCTGGCGAATAGATCGAGCATGGTCATCACCGGGCCGATCAGCTTTTCCATCTGCGGGCGGTCGCCCAGCTGTGTGGCCTGGCTGACCACCTTGACGCCGAAGCGGTTGAGAAAACTCAAGCCCTTGTTGCCGAACGCCACCGCCTGGATCTTGCCCCCGGCGGCCTGCACCTCGCGCATCTTGGTGGTCACCGCGCGCAGGATGTTGGTGTTCATGCCACCGCACAGGCCCTTGTCGGTGGTGATGACGATGAAACCCGCCGACTTCGCCTCACCCTCGACCTTGCGCATGTACGGCGAGCGGTACTCGGGGTTGGCCTTCGCCAGATTGGCCGTGATGTTGCGGATCTTGTCCCCGTAGGGGCGCGCCGCGCGCATGCGGTCCTGCGTCTTGCGCATCTTCGAGGCCGAGACCATTTCCATGGCCTTGGTGATCTTCTTCGTGTTCTCGAAGCTCTTGATCTTGGCGCGGATTTCTTTGGCGGCTGCCATTGCTGTGACTCCGCTCGATCAGGCGAACGACTTCTTGAACGCAGCGATCGCGCCTGCCATCTCCTCTTCGCCCGCCTTGTCGATCGCCTTGTCTTTCTCGAGCTTTGTCAACAGCGCCGCGTGGCTGCTCTGCAAATGCTGGTGCAGGCCGTGCTCGAACGACAGCACCTTCTTCAGGTCGACGTCGTCGAGATAGCCCTTGTTGACCGCGAAGATCGATGCGGCCATCAACGAGATCGGCAGCGGCGCGTACTGGGCCTGCTTGAGCAGTTCGGTGACGCGAGCGCCGCGGTCGAGCTGCTTGCGAGTGGCCTCGTCGAGATCGGACGCGAACTGCGAGAACGCAGCGAGCTCGCGATACTGCGCCAGGTCGGTGCGGATGCCGCCCGACAAACCCTTGATCAGTTTGGTCTGCGCGGCGCCGCCGACGCGCGACACCGAGATGCCGGCGTTGATGGCCGGGCGGATGCCGCTGTTGAACAGCGACGTCTCGAGGAAGATCTGGCCATCGGTGATCGAGATCACGTTGGTCGGCACGAACGCCGACACGTCGCCGGCCTGCGTTTCGATGATCGGCAGCGCGGTCAGCGACCCGGTCTTGCCCTTGACGGCACCCTTGGTGAACTTCTCGACGTACTCGGCGTTCACGCGCGCGGCACGCTCGAGCAGGCGCGAGTGCAGATAGAACACGTCGCCTGGGAACGCCTCGCGGCCAGGCGGCCGGCGCAGCAGCAGCGACACCTGGCGGTAGGCGACGGCCTGCTTGGACAGATCGTCATAGATGATCAGCGCGTCCCGGCCGCGGTCGCGGAAGTACTCGCCCATCGTGCAGCCCGAATAGGCCGACACGTACTGCATCGCTGCCGATTCCGACGCCGACGCGGCGACCACGATGGTGTAGTCCATCGCGCCGTGTTGTTCGAGCGAGCGCACCACGTTCTTGATCGAGCTGGCCTTCTGCCCGATCGCGACGTAGACGCAGGTCATGTCCTGACCCTTCTGGTTGATGATGGTGTCGATCGCCACCGCGGTCTTGCCGGTCTGGCGGTCGCCGATGATCAGCTCGCGCTGGCCCCGGCCCACCGGCACCATCGAGTCCAGGCACTTCAGGCCGGTTTGCACCGGCTGGCTCACGCTCTGGCGCGCGATCACGCCGGGCGCGACCTTCTCGATCACGTCGGTCATCTTGGCGTTGATCGGGCCCTTGCCGTCGATCGGCTGGCCCAGCGCGTTGACCACGCGCCCGATCAGCTCGGGGCCCACCGGCACTTCGAGGATGCGGCCGGTGCACTTGACGGTATCGCCCTCGGAGATGTGCTCGTACTCGCCCAAGATCACCGAGCCGACCGAATCGCGCTCGAGGTTCAGTGCCAGGCCGTAGGTGGGCTGGCCGCTCGCGGTGGGCGGGAACTCCAGCATCTCGCCTTGCATCGCATCGGACAGCCCGTGGATGCGGCAGATGCCGTCGGTCACGCTGACGACCGTGCCCTGGTTCTTGATGTCGGCCGAGACGCCAAGGCCCTCGATGCGGCTCTTGATCAGTTCGGAAATTTCTGCGGGGTTGAGTTGCATGTCAGCTCCAGCGCCGGCGTTTTTTGTTCCGGCAGCAATGATCTCGATGGGCTTCGTTCGCGCGGCCCTTCAGGCCGCCAGCGCCAGTCTCATTCCTTCCAGGCGCGCGCGCACCGACGTGTCGAGCACTTCGTCGCCCACCACCACGCGGATGCCGCCGATCAGCCCGGGGTCGACCACCACGCTCACATTGAGCTTGCGCTCGAAGCGCTTTTCGAGCGCGGCCACCACCTGCGCAAGCTGCGCGGCGTCGATCGGGAACGCGCTTTCGATCATCGCATCCGACGTGCCCGAGCGCGACTTCACCAGCGCATTGAATTGCGCCGCGATTTCGGGCAGCGCAGCCAGCCGGCCGTTTTCAACCACGGTGGACAGCAGGTTCGACACCTTGGCATCGAGCGGCGTGTTGGCCACCGCGGTGATCACGCCCAGCACCTGCACCGGCGTGACCTTCGGGTTGTCGGCCAGCTGCTGCATGTCGGGGTTGCCGGCCACCGCAGCCAGCGCCTGCAGTTGCGGGATCAGCGCCAGCGCGGCGGCGCCGCTGACCGAGCGATCGAGTGCCTCGGCGTACGGCCGGGCGATGGTGGCGAGTTCGGCCATGTCAGTGCCGCCCGGCCGCCCGAAGGCACTGTCGCGACCCCTCGGGGGGCAGCAAACGAACGTGAGCGTGGGGGCGCATGATCAGAGTTCCGTCTGCAGGCGCTTGAGCAGATCGCTGTGCACGCCGGCGTTGACTTCCTTGCGCAAGATCTGCTCGGCGCCCTTGACCGCCAGCGCGGCCACCTGGCTGCGCAGCGCTTCGCGCGCCTTCATCGACTCTTGCTCGGCCTCGGCCTTGGCCTGCGCGATGATCTTGGCACCTTCTTCGCTGGCCTTGCCCTTGGCTTCTTCGATCATCTGCTGGGCCCGGCGCTCGACGTCGGCCAAACGCTTGGCGGCATCGTCGCGCGCGGCGGCCAGTTGCTGCTCGACACGCTTGTTGGCGCCGGCCAACTCGGCCTTGGCCTTGTCGGCGGCCGACAGGCCCTCGGCCACCTTCTTGGCGCGCTCGTCGAGCGCGGCCATGATCGGCGGCCAGACGAATTTCATCGTGAACCAGATCAGGATCAGGAACACGATCATCTGAACGATCAGGGTGCTGGTGATGTTCACGGCTCAAGCCTCAATCGCGGTGATGAAGTGGGCCGGCCCGCAGGGCAGGGCCGGCCGCGTCGCGCCAGGCACCAAGGCCCGGCGCGCGATTCACTTGGGCAGGTTCGCGAGTTGCGCCAGGAACGGATTGGCGGTGGTGAACCACAACGCGATGCCCACGCCGATGATGAACGAGGCGTCGATCAGGCCCAGCAGCAGGAACACCTTGGTCTGCAGCTCACCCATCAGCTCGGGCTGGCGTGCGGCCGACTCCAGATACTTGCTCGACATGATGCCCACGCCGATGCAGGCGCCCATCGCACCCAAGCCGATGATCAGGCCCACGCCAACTGCTACGAGACCGATGAGTTCCATGTTGTTTTCCCTCGAATGTGGAAGGTTGGAGAAATGAAGAGAAGCCCCGTACGCGTTCAATGCGTGTCGTGGGCCTGGCCGATATAGACCATCGTCAGCATCATGAAGACGAAGGCCTGTATCGTGATGATCAGGATGTGGAAGATCGCCCACGCCGTGCCGGCAACGATGTGCAGCGCGGCCAGCACCAGGCCGCCCAACGACAGGGTGACCGCGCCACCCAGCAGCGCGATCAGCAGGAAGATCAGCTCACCCGCGTACATGTTGCCGTACAGGCGCATGCCGTGCGACAAGGTCTTGGAGACGAACTCGATCATCTGCATCGCGAAATTGACGACGCACATCAGCGCAAAAGCGATCCAGGTGAGCGGATTGGGGGTCAATTTCGGTGAGCCGAATGGCGCGGTGACCAGCTCATGCAACCAGCCGCCGAGGCCCTTGATCTTCACGCTGTAGATCAGGCAGGCGATCAGCACCGCAAGCGACAGGCCGAGCGTTACCGATATGTCCGCAGTCGGCACGATGCGCAGGTAGGCATGCTCGGGGTCGTGGCCCGCGACGCCAAACATCCATTGCCAGATGCGCGGCACCAGATCGACCGGCAGCAGGTCCATCGCATTGAGCAGGAACACCCACACGAACACCGTCAGCGCCATCGGCGCCACCAGCTTGCGGCTCTTTTCGTTGTGCACGATGCCTTTGGACTCACGGTCGACCATCTCGACCAGGAACTCCACCGCCGCCTGCAAGCGACCAGGCACCCCCGAGGTGACCTTGCGCGCCACCAGCCACATCAGCCAGCAGCCGAGCGCACCGAGCGCCACTGAGAAGAACACCGAATCCCAATGGATCACCGACAGGTCGACCAGCCCCTTCGGCTCGGCATTCGACAGATGCGTCAGGTGGTGGACGATGTACTCGCCCGCGGTGGGCGCGGCGTGCGATTCGGCTGCCATCTCGTTCGCTCTTGTTCGCTCAACTCTTGCGGCCGCGCCACAACAGCGCGAACCAGTACACCGACACGCACGCCGCCAAGGCAGCCAGCAACGCCGGCCAGCTCAACGGCTGCACCACCCGCGGCGCCGCGATCAGCAACGCCACCGTGGCCCCGATCTTCACCGACTCCCACAACATGACGCTGACGGCGGACACCGCTGGCGACAGGCTGGAGAGGCGGCTGCTCATGCCGCGCGCCAACAACGCACCCGGCACCACCGCCGTGACGGCGCCGTACAGCGCCGACCCGGCATGTTCCCATCCGCCACCGAGCAGCCGCGCCAACACCGCGACCACTCCACCGACCGCGGCTTGCGCCGCGATCACCCGCCAGGGAGACAACTGCGGGTTCTGCGCCCGAAACACCGCGGCCTCCGATGGCGTCAGGCGTCTGAAGCGATCGTCGGCCTCGTCCCACGCAGCGTGCGTGCCAGATGACAAATTGCGCTCGGACATCGCGCGCTCATGGGTCGGGACAAAACCGGCGGATTATACGGAAATACCCGATGCAGCCGACACCCGCGGCACGACGCGGGCGGCTTGCGCTCCAATCGGCTGATGCAGATCAAGACCGTTGCCCGGCGCTGGTGGCTGTGCTGCGCCGGCGCCGCCGCGGCCGCGCTCGCGCTGTGGGCTTGCGCCAACGAGCCCGCGGCGGTTGCAGGCCAAGCGCCCCATCACCGCGACAGTGGCTTTCAGAACAACTATGTCGAACTGAGCACGCTGGGCTTGGCCGCCTTCACGCGTTGGAAGTTCCAGGCCTGGCGCGACGGCTTGCCCAAACCGCCCGTCTCGACGACGCCGGCGATCGTGCCCGACCTGGGATTGATCCAGAGCAATGCCAGGGCCGGCGCGCGCATGGTGCCCACCGTCACCTGGATCGGACACGCCACGGTGCTCGTGCAACTCGGCGGCTTGAACGTGTTGACCGACCCGATCTTTTCGAACCGCGCGTCGCCGTTTTCGTTCATCGGGCCCGAGCGGGTGCAGAAGCCCGGGCTGTGGCTGCACGAGCTGCCGCACATCGATCTGGTGCTGATCTCGCACAACCACTACGACCACCTCGACGACGACAGCGTCAGGGCGCTCGCCAAGCAGGCTGGCGGGCCGCCGCTGTTCGTGGTGCCGCTGGGCCTGAAGGCCTGGTTCGCCAAGCGCGACATCGCCCGCGTGGTCGAGCTCGATTGGTGGCAGTCGCACCGACTGGGCGGCGTCGAGATCGTGCTGACGCCGGTGCAGCACTGGTCGGGCCGCGGCCTGACCGATCGCATGGACACGCTGTGGGGCGGCTTCGCGTTGTTCGCGCCCGACCTGCATCTGTTCTTCGCGGGTGACACCGGCTACTCCAAAGATTTCGCCGACATCCGCGAGCGGTTTGCCGAGCGGCACAGCGCCGCGCAAGGTGGTGGCTTCGACATCGCGCTGCTGCCGATCGGTGGTTACGAGCCGCGCTGGTTCATGCAACGGCAGCACGTGAACCCGGAGGAGGCGGTGCGCATCCACCGCGACCTCGGCGCCAAGGCGTCGCTGGGCATCCACTGGGGCACGTTCGAACTGACCGACGAGTCGCTGGACGAGCCGCCGCGCCAGTTGGCGCAGGCGCGCCGGTCGCAGGCGGTGGCCGACTCGGCGTTCTTCACGCTGGCCATCGGACAAACGCGCCGCCTGGCACCGCGCCGGCGCTGAGTTCTCCCTTCAGGCGCGCGCCACGTCGAGCTGCATCCAGGCCCGCGCGGTCTCGCCGCTGGCCAGCGCCAGCATGCCGCGCGCCTTGGGCTCGTCGCTGCCCAATGCGTTGTTCACGTGGCTGACCGGTTCGACACAAAAATAGTCGCGATCGCGCGGCGTGTAGACCACCGCATGGTTGAGCGACGAGGTCAGGCGCAGCGACAAGCGCTCGTCGCGGATGCGTGCCGGGCCGCTCCAGCCGTCGAAGCAGTTGTCGAGATCGAGCACGGCGACGTCGGCATCGAGCGTGGTCTGCGCCACTTGCCGCACCGGCAGTTTGGACTGGTCGGCGTCCCAGCGGTGCTGCAGCTCCAGGTGCACGCGGCTGCGCGCGCGGCGCACGAAGTACGGATGCCAGCCCAGCCCCATCGGCGTCTGGCGCGCATCGATGTTGGTGGCGGCCAGCGTGATGCGCAGCGAGTCGGGCTTGAGCTCGAACACCTGCTCGACGTGGAAGCCAAAGGGCCAGTACTCGTCGCTCGGGTGCGTGTGCTCCAGCGTCGCGTGACCGCTCGTGTGCTGCAGCACTTGCCACGCATCGAGCCAGGCCGTGCCGTGCAGGTTGTTGGGCTCGTCGCTGGTGTTGCTCGCCAGCGTGTAGCGGCGTCCCAGCCAACTGAACTGCCGCTGCGCGATGCGGTTGGAATAGGGCACCAGCGCAAAGCAGCCCGACGCGCGCACGCTCGCCAGGTCTTGCGGCTCGCATGAGCGCAACACCGGCAGGCCGTCGTGCCACAGCCCTGCGATCGCACCACCGCAGTCAGCCCGCAGCGCCAGCCTCAACGGGCCCTGCTGCAACTGCACCACCGAGGAGTCGTTCATCACAGCCTCATGCGTCCAGTGGTCGGCCGGGCCCCACCTTCGAGCTCTGCCTTCAGATAGTGCGCGCCGGCGATCGGGTTGAAGTAGTACGGCGGGATCTCCTCGAATCCGAGCGCCACGTAAAGGCCGCGGGCGGCCTCCATGTCGTCGAGCGTGTCGAGCAGCATCACCGAGTAGCCCGCACGCACGGCATGATCCATCAAGGCCTGCGCCAGCATGCGGCCCAGGCCCAGGCCGCGAAAACCGGGGCGCACGTACAGACGCTTCATCTCGCAGGCATTGGCGTAGTCGACGTCGGGTAGCGCCCGGCAGGCACCACAGCCCGCGAGTTCGCCGTTGACGGTGGCCAGCAGCAACGCACCACGCGGCGCGCCGTATTCCCCGGGCAATGCTGCCAGCTCGGCCTCGAAATTCTGGAAGCACAGGTCCACGCCAAGCGCAGCAGCGTACTCGCGAAAGATTGCCCGCGTCGCTTCGAACTGGGGGGTCGACTCGGGTGTCAACAGCTGCACGCGCGGCGCGGCGCTCGTCGCCGCTGTCGTGGTTGCCGCCAATGCGGCTCTGCGCGAGTGCACGGCATCAACCCCCGAGTTTGACGACCGCGGCCACCAGCGCCGCGCACACCACCGCGATCGCCAGCGCGCGCGCGCGGGTGACCCGATCGTCGACGCTGGCTGGCACCGCGCCGGGCAACAGCTTGTCGCCACCGACCATCGGGCGCACCAGGTTGTGACCCTTGCGCCAGGTGTAGAAAGCGATGGCGCCGATGTGCAGCACGATCAATGACAGGATCAAGGCGATGCCGGGGCCTTTGTGCCAGGCCGTCATGTTCAACGCGAACGCCGACGACACGTAGCGGTTGAGCGGCCCGGTGGTGGCGATCTCGTCGTCGGCCACCAGCCCGGTGGCCACCTGAAGCGCCAGCATGGCCAGCATTGCAAACACCGAGGCGCTGCCGAGCGGGTTGTGCCCGACGTGGAAGTGGTCGCCGCTGTCCGGCTGGCCGCGCACGTAGCGCAGCACGCTCGCCGGGCCGTAGATGAAGCTCGCAAAGCGCGACCAGTGGCCACCCACCAGACCCCACACGATGCGAAACACGATGAGCGCGAACACGCAGTAGCCGCCGCGCAGGTGCCAGGTCAGCGCGCCGCCGCCGATCACTCCGGTGGTCACCTGCGAAACCACGGCCAGCGCCAGCAGCCAATGGAACAGCCGGGTCGGCAGGTCCCACACGCGCACCACGCTCGAGCCGGTCGGCGTGGGGGCGGTGTCGTCGCTCATGCGCTCGTTTCTCCGAAAGCCAGCGCGCTGACTGTATGACAGGTGGGGTGCAACGATACTGGATGAAGCCGCCGCAGTGGCCTAAAACCCGAGTGGCCCATCGGTGGATTCACCAAGCCCGGGAATCCGCGGCCCCTTGGCACGTACACTCGCCGTCCGCCGCGCCCGCGAGCGCAGGCTGCACTGTTCTTCGACCGAAACGCACGCTGGAGGATTTGCATGAAACGTCTCGTCGTGACCGTCATTGCCGCGGGTGCCGCGCTGACCAGCCTGAGCGCCGCTGCGCAGTTTCAGAAACCCGAAGACGCCATCAAGTATCGCCAGAGCGTGATGACGGTGATGGGCAACCACCTGGGCCGCATCGGCGCCATGGCGCAGGGCCGCGTGCCGTTCGACGCCAACGCCGCCGCCGCCAACGCGGCCATCGTGGTCACGATGTCCAAGCTGCCGTGGGTGGCATTTGGCGAAGGCACCGACAAAGGCCTGCCGACCCGCGCCAAGCCCGAGATCTGGAAGGACCAGGCCAAGGTCAAGGATCTGAGCGAAAAGATGATGGCCGAGGCCGGAAAGTTCGAGGCCGCCGCCAAGACCGGCAACCTGGACGCCATCAAGGCGGCCCTCGGCGATCTCGGCAAGGCCTGCAAGGCTTGCCACGACGACTATCGCGCCGAGAAGTACAGCGCCAACTGACGAACGAGCGTTGCGCGCACGAGGCCGCGGCGAGCGGTCGCGTGCACGCTGGATCAAGCGTCGGCTGACTCGGCAACGCCGAGCACGACCCTGCGGGTCTTCGCGCTCTTCTTTTGGTTCCAGCACGCGCCTGACGGCGCTTCACATCGCTGCGCGATGTGAGCCTCGCCGAAAAAAGAGCGCGCCGCTTACGCGGGCTCGGCAAAGCCGAGCACGACCCTGCGGGTCTTCGCGCTCTTCTTTTCGATCTTCGTCACCACCACTGGGCCGATCTCCGCGGTGTTAGCCACGTGCGTGCCGCCGCATGGCTGCAGATCCACGCCCTCGACCTGCAGCACCCGCACTGTCCCCAAGCCGCGCGGCGGCTGCACGCTCATGCTGCGCACCAGGCCCGGGTTGGCGTCGAGCTCGGCCTCGCTGATCCAGCGATGGCTCACCGCGTGCGCCTCGGCCACCAGGCGCGCCAGGCCTTGCGTCAGCGCCTCCTTGTCGAGCGGCTCGACCATGTGGAAATCGAGCCGCGCGTAATCGGTGGTGATCGAGCAGCCGTCCACCGGGTGCGGCACCAGCGCACACAGCAGATGCGTGGCGGTGTGAAAGCGCATGTGGCGGTGCCGCCGCCGCCAATCGATCTGCGCCGTCACCGCGGTGCCGATCTGCAGCGCCGAGAGGTCGGCATCGGCTGCTGGCAGGTGAACGATCTCGCCGGGCTGCGCACCCTTGCGCGTGTCGACGATGCGCAGCTCGGTGCCATCGGGCAGACGCAGCGCGCCGGCGTCGCCGGCCTGGCCGCCACCCAGCGGATAGAACACGGTGCGGTCGAGCTGGATGCCGGTGGCATCGATGGCCGTGATCCGCGCCACGCACTCGCGCAGCGTCGCATCCTCGCGAAAGAGTTCTTCGGTCATCGTGTCCTCGGTGTGCGCAGATGGTTTGCGGGCGTCACGCCCAGGAATCCAGTGTCACCGGGCCGTTCGGAGTATCGAACCTCGCGCGCAACGCCGGCTCGCGCGACGATGCGTCGCCGGCGGGCACCGTGTGCACCGCAGGCAGCTTCAGCACGTCGAGTGCTTGCGGCGGCAAGCCGCGCAGCGTCAGCTCGCGCAACACCACCCGCGACGCCGGCAGTCGATCGCATGGATGCGCGCCCTGCCATTCGATCAGCGTGGGCAGCGCGCCGGCGCGTTCGATGCGGCCATCGTCGCGCACCGTGATGCGCCACTTCAGCGTGCCTGCCGGCGTGTCGCGCTCGACCGCGATCGGCACTCCGGGGTCGAGGCCGCAGTTGATCAACCCCCAACGCACCATCTCGATCATCGCGGTGCGCGCCACCGCATGCACCAGGCGCGGCGCTGCGCGCGCGGCTGCCTGCAAAGCGGGGTCGTCCATTGCGTACCAGCGCGCCCGGGCGGGCGTTGAGGCGCTGCGATCGATCGCGATGATTTCGAGATAGGTGTCCGGGAACCGATCGCCTCCGATGGCCAGCAAGCGGTTGTGCGTGGCCATCAGCGCATGGTGGCCGCCTTCGACCGGTGCCGCACCCAGCGTGGTCTCGCACCACTGCGAGCCTTGTTCCAGCGTGTCGGCGACGATGACGAGGTGGTCGACGCGGGCGTTCACAGGACCCCTTTGGCCCTGCGGGCCCTCCCCCAGAGCTCCGCAGGAGCCCCTTCGTGGC
>JBIODO010000085.1:0-12106 GCA_044445225.1 Burkholderiales bacterium | reverse complement strand
TCCAGGCCGTGCTGCGACAGGAACGCGCGCAGCGCGGTGCATGCCCGCGAATAGGCGGCTGCCGCATCGGCCATCGCGGGTTCGAAGCGCAGCTCGAGCGTGTCGGGCGCCGTGCCGAGCAGCTGGAACTGCGTGACCTGCCCACCCTGCTCGATCGCCGTCTCGAGCGCCAGCGGCAACAGCGTCACCGGCCGACCCTGCGCGTCGTGCATCACCAGCGTGTGGCCGCTGCGACCTTGCACCTCGATCACCGCCAGCGCGCAGCCGCACGGGCAGCGCTCGCCGGTGAAGCGCACCGCGTCGTCGAGCCGGTAGCGCAACAGCGGCTGCACGTGGTTGGCCAGATGAGTCAACAGCACCGCATGCGACGCGGCGCCCACGGCGACCGGGCGCAGCTGGCGATCCACCGGTTCGAGCACCACCCAGTCTTCGTTCAGGTGCAGACGGCCGTGCGCGCATTCGCAGGCGATGGTGAAGAACTCGGAGGCGCCATAGTTGTTGCGCAAAGGGCAGGCGAAGGCGCGCCGCAACAGCGCGCGCTGCCCGTCGGACAGCTGCTCGCCGCCCAGCCACACCTCGGCCAGATGCAGCCGCATCGCGCCTTCTAGCTGGCACTGAGCCAACGCGGCCGCGCAGCTGGGGTAGGTGATCAGCACCGTGGGCTGGCAAGCCTGCAGCTGCTGCGTCAGCTGCGACAGCGGCGTCTGCACCGAGAACGTGTGCACCGACGGCGCCAGCCACGGCCATGGCGCGGGCGAACGATGCAGCCGCTGCAGCCGCTCGATCGCCACGGCGCCGGCGAACGGCCCGCCGCTGGCCGCAACAAAGGCGAAGCGTTGGCCCGCGCTCCACGCCGGCAACGGCAGCGTCTGCGCCGCGGGCCCGCGCAACCGCAATGCATCGAGCGCCTCGTACGCGGCCAGGCTGCATTCGTCTTGCACGAAGATGCCCGGCTTGCCGCTGGTGCCCGAGCTGGTCCACACCAGGTAGCGGCCGAGAAACGCGTCGCCCAGCTGCGAGTCGCCAAGGAACTGCTCGACCGCGTGCCGCGTCACGGCGCGGTCGGTGGCCCATTCGTCGAAGCGCTGCATCAGCTCGGCCTTGTCGACGGGCTCGAGCGTCGACAGCCCGTTGATGCCGCTCACGTGCGTACGGCTCAGCCGCTGTCGATACAGCGGCGATGCACTGGCGGCCTGCAACAGCGCCGAGAAGCGCGCATCACGCTGCTGCCGGGCCACGTGCAGCGGATCGAGCCCGGCCGCCAACGTCTGCGCGAACACGGATGCCCACAGCAACGGCGAGACGCTGGGGGTGGGGTTCATGCCAGGCGCGAGTGGGCACACATCGGCCGGCACCGCGGCCGGTGCCGGCCGCGGCCGCCTCACGCTCACGTGGAACGGCCGCGCACGCAGTATGCGCCGGCTTGGGATGGCTGGCGGGCGCTGCGCTCGCCGTGGCGCGTCAGCCGGCCTGCACCTCGATGCGACGCGGTTGCGCGTACGTCTGCTTGGGGATGCGCAGCGTCAGCACACCATCCTTCAAGGTGGCATCGATGCGCGCCGTGTCGAGCTCGCGGCTGAGCGCGAACGTTCGGCGATAGCGCGGCACGCGCACCTCGGCGTACACCGCCTCCAGCCCTTCGGGTGTCAGCGCGCGCACGCCGCCTTCGATCGACAGCGAGTCGCCTTCGACCTTCAGCTCGAGTTGCTCGCGCGGCACGCCGGGCATGTCGGCCAGCAGCGTGATGCCGGCGTCGTCTTCGTACACATCCACCGCTGGCAGCACCGCGCGCTGCGGGGTTTGCTCGGGGGTGGCCACGTTCGATTGCTTGTCGCTCATGAGGGTTCTCCTTGTCGGCTCGCGCGTCACTGCACGGTGATGCGCTTGGGTTGGGCGACTTCGCGCCGCGCGATGCTGATCTGCAGCACGCCGTCCTTGTAGCTGGCGTTCACGTGCGCGGGGTCCACGTCGTCGGGCAGCGCAACCGCGCGCGTGAAGCGCCCGACACTGCGCTCGCGCGCATAGACGTTGACCTTGCCGCGTTCGGCGTTCGGCAGCGCCGACGCGCGCTCGCCCGTGATGCGCAGCACGCCGCGGTCGAGCGTGACCTCGACTTTCGACGCGTCCAGGCCCGGCGCGAAGGCAAACACCTCGACGCTGGTGGACGTGCGCCCGATGTTGATCGCCGGCAAGCTGCCGGCGGCCACCGAGCGGATGCTGCTCGGCAACCCCGAGACGCCGAACGCATCGTCGAGTTCACGACGCAGGCGCTCGAACTCGCCGAACAGGCTGTTCGGATGGTTCAGCAACGATTCATACATGGCATGGCCTCCGTGGATCGGTGAACTCCGGCCGCCTCGTCGAGAGCTCGCGGCCGGTACGCGCACAACATTGGCACCGGCCGCGCCGATTTCAAGGGCCCGCGGATCGATGCGCGCAACACCTTTGACGCGGATCAAGAAGCGGCCACCCGGCGATGGCGACGTGCCGAGCCGATAGACTGCGCCCCGGTCTTCTCACCACCGCAGGGCTCGCCGTGCCGGCACCGAACCTTCGCCAACGCATCCATCGCCGGCTTCGCCAGTTCGGCCCGGGCCTGATCACCGGCGCCGCCGACGACGACCCCAGCGGCATCGCCACCTATTCGCAGGCGGGCGCGCGGTTCGGCGTGTCGATGCTGTGGACGGTGGTGGTCACGCTGCCGCTGATGGTGGCCATCCAGATCGTCAGCGCGCGCATCGGCTACGTCACGCGCGAAGGCCTGGCGGCCAACATCAAGGCGCACTTTCCGCGCTGGGTGCTGCGAGCGGTGGTGGGCATGCTGCTGGCGGCCAACACGCTCAACGTGGCGGCCGATCTGGCCGCCATGGCCGAGGCCTTGCGTCTGCTGGTGGGCGGCTCGGCCCACGTGTACGCAGTGACCTTCGGGCTGGCCTGCCTGATGCTGCAGGTCTTTCTGCCCTACCAACGTTATGTGCGCTGGCTCAAGTGGCTGACGATGGCGCTGCTGGCCTACGTGGGCGTGGCCTTCACGCTGCAGCTGGACTGGTGGCAGATCGCGCGCTCGGCCGTCGTGCCGGCGTTGCCCAGCGGGCACGAGATGCTGCTGACGATCGTGGCGGTGTTCGGCACCACGATCAGCCCGTATCTGTTCTTCTGGCAAGCAGCCCAGGAGGTGGAAGACATCCGCGATCGTGTCGACCCGCCCCACACGGCCGCCGAGGTGCGCCACCACTTGCGGCGCATCAAGATCGACACCGTCGTCGGCATGACGTTCTCCAACGTCGTCGCCTTCTTCATCATCCTCAGCACCGCGGTCACGCTGCACGCGGCGGGAGTGCTGAACATCGAAACCTCGGCGCAGGCGGCCGAGGCGCTGCGGCCGCTGGCCGGCGAGCTGACGTTCCTGCTGTTCAGCCTGGGCATCATCGGCACCGGGATGCTCGCGGTGCCGGTGCTGGCGGGCTCCGCGGCCTACGCGGTGGCCGAGGCCGCCGGCTGGCACGGCAGCTTGAGCCTGCGGCTGGACCGCGGTGAAGGGCGCGGCTTCTACGGGGTGATCGCGGTGGCCACGCTGGGCGGCGTGGCGCTGTGCTTCACGCCCACCGACCCGGTGAGGGAGCTGTTCTGGTCCGCGGTGATCAACGGCGTCATCGCGGTGCCGATCATGGCCGTGATGATGCTGCTGGCATCGCGCCGCAGCGCGATGGGCCAGCACGTGATCGGCTCGCGCCTGCGCTGGCTCGGCTGGCTGGCCACCACGGCGATGGCGGCCACCGTGGTGGCGATGATCGCCACGCTGTGACACCGCGGCGAGCGCGGGTTGCCAGCGGTCGCGCTCAGGCCGGTGCAGCCAGCGCGGTCAGCGCCCGCACGTCGACGCAAGCGGCCACCTCCCTGCACGCCTGCATCAGAGGCGCGACACCGGCCTGCCCGAGCACCGGGCTGACCAGCTGCGCGAACTTCGCTTCGAGTTCGGCGTTGCTCATCGGCCGCTGCAGCGAGCCGATGGCGTGTTCGACGAACACGTGTTCGCGCCTGCCATCGACCAGCACCGCGGTGATGTCGGCGCTCTCCTCGGCGACGCCGGTGTCGACCACCGCCACCACCTTGCGCCGCAGCGCCACGATGTCGGGCCGCGTGACGATCGCGTCGGCATACTCGGCCTCGCCGGCGCGGCCGATCATCAGACCTAACGCCGCGCCGTGGTAGACGCTGAACTTGCCCTGCAGGCCGTCGGTGGGCTCCTTCTTGCCGGTGAGCTCGAGCACCAGCGGGTGCACCTTGAGCTCGACGCGCTCGACCTGCTCGGCGCGCACGCCGCGTTGCTTGAGCTGCGCGCAGCCGTCGATCACCGGGTGGATCACGATGCCGCAGGCAAACGGCTTGTAGGTGTTGAACGAGATCTCGAAGCGCTCGCCCAGCTGATCGGTGATCTCCGACCAGTCGCACTTCGTTGAGTAGGTCTGCATCAGGCCGCGCGGCGCCTCCAGCGCGCGCGGGCTCGCGGTGTAGCCGTGGCGTGCCATCAGTGCCGCCATCAGGCCGGCGCGCGCGGCAGCGCCAGGGTGGAACGGCTTGGTCATGGTGCCGAACTGCTCGCGCAGGCCCACCGGCTGCGACGCCGCAATGCCCAGCGCCATCGCGGTGCGCTGCTCGTCCAACGCGAGCAACCGCGCGCACGCCGCGGCCGCGCCGAGCATGCCGGTGCTGCCAGTGATGTGCCAGCCGCGGTCGTAGTGATCGGGGTACACGGCATTGCCGACGCGGCACGCCACGTCGATGCCGAGCACCAGCGCGTCGAGCAGCGCGCGCCCCGATGCGCCCCGATGCTCGGCCAGCGCCAGCGCCGCCGAGGCCACCGGCCCGGCCGGATGGATGATGGTCTTGAGGTGCGTGTCGTCGAAGTCGAAGGTGTGCGAGGCGATGCCATTGACGAGCGCCGCGCTCGCCATGTCGACGCGTTCGCCGCGGCCGAGCACGCTGGCTTGCGCCGAAGGCTGCAGCATCTGCACGGCCGCCAGCGCCGCGTCGACTGCCTCGTGATGCGCGGCACCGATCGCGCAACCCAGCCAGTTGAAGAACGTGCGCTGCGCCTCGCGCTCGACCGCGTCGCTCCAGCCGCGGCCCGGATGCGCGGCCACGAAGCGCGCCAATGTGCGCGTGACGGGTGGCGCGTTCGCATCGGCGGCGACGGCGGTGTTGCGGGCCATGGGATCTCCGTGTCCTGACGAGGCGGGTCAGTTGTTGTCGAGCTGGATGCCGCGCGCCTGCGCCAGGTGCGTCCAGCGCGCGATGTCTTGCTGCACGAAGCGGCCGAACGCGTCGGCCGCCATCGGCATCGGCTCGATCGCCTCGACCGCCAGCTTGTCGCGCAGGTCGGGCTGCTGCAGCACCGCGTTGAGCGTGTCGTTGAGCTGCTTGACCACGGCAGCCGGCATCGCGGCCGGGCCCATCACGCCATACCACTGCTGCGCGTCGAAGCCCTTGAAGCCCGACTCGTCGAGTGTAGGCACGTCTTTGAGCAGCGGGTGGCGCGCCAGGCCGGTGACCGCCAGCGGACGCACGCGCCCCGAGCGGATGTGCGGCAGCGCGGCGGCCAGGCCGGGGAACATCGCCTGCGTCTGGCCACCGAGCAGATCGTTGAACGCTGGCGCGATGCCGCGGTACGGGATGTGCACGAGGAAGACGCCAGCCTGCTGCTTGAACAGCTCCATCGTCAGGTGCGTCAGCGACCCCGGACCGGCCGAGCCGTAGCTCAATTGCCCGGGCTTGCTGCGCGCGTAGTCGAGCAGCTCGCGCAGCGAGTGCACGGGCAGCGATGCGTTGACCACCAGCACGTTGGGCGTGGCACCGATCATGCCGATCGGCGTGAAGTCCTTGATCGGGTCGTACGGCACCTTGCGCGTGGCCGGCGCCGTGCCGTGCGTGGCGACATAACCTTGCATCAGCGTGCTGCCGTCGGGCACGGCGCGCGCCGTGGCCTGGCAGGCGATGGTGCCGCCGCCGCCGCTGACGTTGTCGACCACGAAGGTCTGGTTAAGCACCCTGCCCCAGCGCTCGGTGACCGTGCGGCCCACCATGTCGCTGCCACCGCCGGCGGCCACCGGCACGAGGTAGCGGATCGGTTTGTTGGGTAGCGTCTGCGCACGCAGCGCCGCGGCCGGCGCGAGCGCGGCCGGCGCGGCCATCCACAGGAAAGATCTGCGATGCATACGGCTGCTTTCGAAGCGTTGAGCGAGCCCCGCGATGATAGTCACGCCAGCCACGCCGTCGCGGCGCGCCAGGGTCAACCGAACAACTCGGGATGCAGCCGCTCGTAGGCGCGCGCCAGCCGCGGATCGCGCAGGCGCATCTCGGCATGGTCGACGCGGCCGCTGCGCGTCATGTAGCGGTACGCGAATTCGTGCGGGTCGAGCGCCATCATCTGGCCCATGCGCTCGTACCAGCGCAGGCTCACGTTGGCGGCGTCCCAGATCTTCTTCATCGGCGGCAGCCGCTCGGCCTGGAAACGAGCGAGCGCGGCATCGACGTCGCGGCTCTCGTGCAGCGCGCGCGCCAGCGCGATGGCGTCCTCCATCGCCAGCCGCGTGCCAGAGCCGATCGAGAAGTGCGCGGTGCGCAACGCATCGCCGATCAGCACGGTGCGGCCGTCGTGGAAGCGCTGGTTCCAGATCACCGGGAAGCGCCGCCACGTTGAGCGGTTGGACAGCAGCTTGTGCCCCTGCAGGTCGGGCGCGAACACCTGTTCGCACAGCCGCAGGCTGTCGGCCTCGGGCATCGTCTCGAACCCGGCGCGCTGGTAGGTGGCCTCGTCGACCTCGACCAGGAAGGTGCTGCGATCCCGCGCGTAGCGGTAGTGGTGGGCACAGAACACGCCGAGCGCATGCGAGCGAAACGTCAGCGTCAGCGTCTCGAACGGCAGGGTGGTGCCGTACCAGACGAAGCGGTTGCTGCGCCAATCGATCTGCGTGCCCAGGGCGCCCGTGCGCGCATCGCGCGATGCCGAGAACGCGCCGTCGGCGGCCACGCGCAGGTCGGCATCGCCGAGCTCATCGACGTCGGCCAGCGCACGATCGAACTCGAGCACGACACCCTGCCGCTCGGCTTCCTGCTGCAGCACGCCGAGCAGCTCGAGGCGGCTGATCGACGCGAAGCCGTTGCCGCTGATCGGAATGCGCACGTCGCCGTGCACGATGGTCAAGTCGCGCCACGATTGCATGCGCGGCGTCAACAGGTCGTGCAGCTCGGGCGCGTCGGCACGCAGGAAGTCCAGCGCGCGGTCGGAGAACACCACGCCGAAGCCCCACGTCGCGCCGCGCGGCCCGCGTTCGACCACGCGCACCTCGTGTGCCGGATCGTGGCGCTTGAGCACGATGGCGAGCGTCAACCCGGCAGGGCCGCCACCGAGCACCTGCACGCGCATGTCAGCCCGCTCTCGAGCAGCGCAGGTTCGGCGTGCTCAACGGTCGTTGAACTTGGCGGCGCGTTTCTCGAGGAACGCGGCCACGCCTTCGCGGAAATCGGCCTGCGCACCCATGTCGTTCTGCACGCGCGCCTCGATCGACAGCGCGGCCGAGTAGTCGACCCCCATCGCCTCGTCGATCACGCGCCGCGTGGCGGCCAGCGCTCTCACCGGCATCGCGGCCAGGCGCTGCGCGAGCGCCATCGTCTGGTCGGCCAGCGCGGCATCGTCGACGCAAGCCCAGATCAGGCCCATGCGCTCGGCCTGTTCGGCACCGAGCTTGTCGCCCGTCATCGCCAGGCCGATCGCGCGCGCGCGCCCCACCAGACGCGGTAGCAGCCAAGTGCCGCCGCAATCGGGAATCAGACCGATCTTCGAGAACGCCTGGATGAAACTCGCCGACCTGGCGGCGATCACCAGGTCGCAGCCGAGCGCGAAGTTGGCGCCGGCGCCAGCGGCCACGCCGTTGACCGATGCGATCACCGGGATCGGCATCGACGCGATGCGCAACGCCAGCGGCTTGTAGACGCGCTCGACCACGTTGCCGACGTTGCTGCCGACCTCGGGATCGTTCAAGTCCTGCCCGGCGCAGAAGCCGCGGCCGGCGCCGGTGATGACCAGGCAACGCACGCTCGCATCATCGGCCGCGGCGTCGAGCGCCGGCCGCAACTCGCGGTGCATCGCCGACGTGAAACTGTTCAGCGACGCGGGCCGGTTCAACGTCAACGTGCGCACCGCGCCCTGATTGGCGACCAGAACCAGCGACTCAACGGCCATGCCTGCCTCCGTCCGTGGATAAGCCGCAAGGTGTTGCGCGCGGCCAGCACGAACGGTAGCACGCGCGTCGCCTTGACTTGGCGCAAGACCTGCGCCGGGCGCTCGAACTAGGCTGCCCGAAATCGCCAGCGACGGGTCATGCGCAATGGAATGCACCCTCGCCGGCCACCTCTGGAAGGGATCCCCATGAACGCACTGCGTCGACTTCGCTGGGTCGTTGGCATTCTTGCTGTCGCGTGGCTGTGGGGCTGCGGCGGCGGCAGTCCCGATGTGCCGGGCAGCGGCTCGCCGGCCGGGGCGCCCACCAGCAAAGGGAGCTTCACCGCGGTCGTCTCGTTCGGCGACAGCTTGAGCGACGCCGGCGCCTACGCGCCAGCCACCTCGCTCGCCGGTAACGGGCAGGCGCCCTACTTCGGTGGCCGCTTCACCACCAACGACAACACCACGACGACCAACCTGGTGTGGGTCGAGTACCTCGCGGCCCACCTGGGCATCGCGCTCACGCCGGCCGAGGTGGGATTTGCGGGCAGCTCGGTCAAGTGCCCGTTCGCGGCAGTGCCGCAGCTGGCCAACAGCTGCACCGCGTACGGCCAGGGCGGTGCCCTCGTGACCAACGCCAACGGATACCACCACGCCGCCGGTCTGCTGACGGTGCCCGTGAAGACTCAGATCGCCAACCACCTGGCGCGCTTCTCGAGCTTCAAGGAAAGCGACCTGATCCTCGTGTTCGCGGGCAACAACGACGTGTTCGTGCAGTTCGAGGCGTTCGCCGCCAGCGCGGCGCAGATCCAGGCCGACGCCGCGGCCGGACGGATCACCCCCGACCAGGCGAACACGCTGCTGCTGAACGCAGAACTCACCGTGCTGGGCGCCATGAAGCAGGCGGCGCTCGAGCTCGCCGGCTATGTGCGCGACGAGATCCTGGCCAAGGGTGGGAAATACGTGGCAGTGATGACGCTGGTCGACATCGCCGACACGCCGTTCGGCAACTCGGCGCAGGTGGCGCCGGCGCGATCGGTGTTGTCGGCGCTGTCGGAAAACTTCAACCTGTGGCTGCGCGAGGGTTTGACAGACCAGCCGGTGCAGCTGATCGACGCCTGGTCCCTGTTCAAGGACGTGTACCAGAACCCGGGCAAGTACGGCATCGCCAACAACACGGTCCCGGCGTGCGACGCTGCCAAGATCCAGGTCGTGACCGGCGGCGCAGTGACCGACGGGGGGTCGCTGTTCTGCAGCGCCACAGCCGGCGCGCCGTACAACGGCATCCGCACCGGCGCCGACATCCACACCTGGTTCTTCGCCGACAGCGTGCACCCGTCGACCGGGGGCCACATGCTGTTCGAGCAGGCGGTCCGCGCCCAGCTCTCCGCATTCGGCTGGATCTGAGCCCAAGGAGCACGAGATGACGACCCTGATCCGTTCGATCGCGCTGCTGGCGCTGACGATCCTCACCGCCGGCCAGGCACTGGCGCAGAACAACGTGTTCAAGACCGGGGTGGTCTACTACGACACGCACTCCGAGACCACCGGCATCCAGGGTATCGGCGTACCGCCGGGCGCCGACGCCGAAACCAGCGATGCGACGACGGTGCTGTTCACCTACGAGCGCATGCTGCGGCCGGACCTTGGCATCGAACTCGTGCTCGGCATTCCGCCGAAGTTCGAGACCAAGGCCACCGGCTCGGTGGCCTTCCTCGGCGACAACATCTTGTCGGCCAAGAACGTGTCACCGACGCTGCTGCTCAACTATCACTTCGGCGCGCCGAGCGACACCTGGCGGCCCTACGTGGGCGCGGGCATCAACTACACGCACTTCACCAACATCGAGTCGAGCCTGGCGCCGCAGGTGGAGATGAGCGATTCGTGGGGCTGGGCCGTGCAGGCCGGCGTCGACTACGCGTTGAACAAGCAGTGGGGCCTGTGGGGCAGCATCGCCGCGCTGAAGGTGAAGAGCGACGTGGTGGCCGTGGGCGCCACCGTGCTGACCACGACGATCGACTTTCGCCCCGTCACCTACGCGTTCGGGGTGTTCTACAAGTTCTGAGCACCTGGCGCAGCCTGCCTTGGGGCGGTTGCGCTGGCGGCTCACTGCCACACTTCGCGCGCGGTCTGCACCACCAGCTCGAGCTTGCGGCGCTGGTCTTCCACCGCGATGTTGTTGCCGTGCACCGTGCTGGAGAAGCCGCACTGCGGCGACAGGCACAGCTGATCGAGCGGCACGTACTTCGACGCCTCGTCGATGCGGCGCTTGAGGTCGTCTTTCTTCTCGAGCTGACCAAACTTGGTGGTGACCAGCCCGAGCACGACCGTCTTGCCATTCTTGAGAAAGCGCAGCGGGCGGAAGTCGCCCGAGCGATCGTCGTCGTACTCCATGAAGTAGGCGTCGAGATTCATCTCGGCCAGCAGCGCCTCGGCCACCGGCTCGTAGTTGCCCTGCGCGGCGAAGGTGCTCTTGAAGTTGCCGCGGCACAGGTGCATCGCCAGCGTCATGCCGGCGGGCTTTTGCGCCACCACCTTGTTGATGAACCAGGCGTAGCGGTGCGGCAGCTCGTTGGGGTCGTCGCCGCGCTGGCGTGCCGCGGCACGCATCTTCTCGTCGCACAGGTACGCCATGTTGGTGTCGTCCATCTGCACGTAGCTGCAGCCGGCGGCCGCCAGCGAGCGCAGCTCGTCGCCGTAGGCGCGGGCCACGTCGTCGTAGAACACCGGGTCGAGCTCGGGATACGCCTCTTTGTTGATGCCGGCGCGGCCGCCGCGAAAGTGCAGCATCGTCGGCGACGGGATCGTCACCTTCGGCGTCAGGCCTTTGATGCCGAGCTGCTCGACCTGCGCCTTGAGGTATTGGAAGTCGGCGAGCTGGATGTTCTTGGCGTGGCGCACCTTGTCGATCACGCGGATCACCGGCGGCGCCAGCTCCTCGGTGCCATCGGGCTTCTTCACCGTCACCGGGATGTCGGTCTTCACGCCGCCGAGCTGCTCGAGGAAGTCGATGTGAAAGTAGGTGCGGCGGAACTCACCGTCGGTGATCGATTGCAACCCGACGTCGGCCTGGAACTTGACGATCTCGGTGATGGCCCTGTCTTCAACCGCGCGCAACTGCTCGGCCGTGATCTCGTTCTTCGCGCGTTGCTCGCGCGCCTGCAGCAGGTAGCCCGGGCGCAGGAAGCTGCCGACGTGGTCGGCTCGGAATGGCGGGGTCGTGCGCTGAGTCATGGGGGTCTCCGGTCGAATCGGGATGCTAAACGCCCTTGGGGTGCTGGGCCAGAATGCGGCACCTCATTCCTGGGAATCGAACATGCTCAAGATCGCCGGCGTCTGCGGCAGCCTGCGCGCCGCCTCGTACAACCGCATGTTGATGCAGCTGGCCGAATCGCTGCTGCCGGCATCGATGCAACTCGACGTGCTGGAGTGGCGCGACGTGCCGGTGTTCGACGCCGACGTGCTCGCCAAGGGCCTGCCACCGCCGGTGGCCGCGCTGCGCGAACGGGTGCGCGGCGCCGACGGGCTGTTGATCGTGACGCCCGAGTACAACTTTTCGATTCCGGGCGGGCTGAAGAACGTGATCGACTGGCTGAGCCGCGGCGAGGACCAGCCGCTGTCGGGCAAGCCGGTGGCCATGCTCTCCGCCACGGGCGGCCCGTTGGGCGGCGCACGCGTGCAGTACGACTTGCGCACGGTGATGCTGTTCGTCAACGCGATGGCGCTGCTCAAGCCCGAGGTCTTCGTCGGCAACGTCGCCGCCAAATTCAGTGCCGACGGCCAGTGCACCGACGAGGCCACGCGCAAGTTCGTCGGCGCGCAGATGGCCGCGTTCGAGCAGTGGATCGGCGCCGTGAAGCGCATGGCTGCGGCCTCGCCCGAGGT
>JBIODO010000084.1:0-12208 GCA_044445225.1 Burkholderiales bacterium | reverse complement strand
GTGCGAGCGGCACAAAGATGCTGCGGCCGGCCTGCAACGCCTGCGGCTGCGTGGTGAACAACCAGGTCAGCTGCACGAACAGGCTCGCCTCGTCTTGCACGCCCGGCAGCGTGGGAGCCTCGCGACCCTCGGGCAGACGCACTGTTTCGGCATCGAAGCTCATCGCCCAGCGACGGCTTCGAAACGCCACGCGCTGCTCGCCCTCGAAACGGCGCGGCACGAGGCCACTGTCGCCCAACTCGCCTTCGCTGCTGGCGCGGCGCACCAGCAGCGGCGCGAAGCTTGCGCCGACGATGGCCTCCATGTGCACTTGGTAGCGCAGTCCCACGCGGATCCACTCCACCGTGGCCGACCCCTGCACCTCGCCACGGTAGTTGCCCGTCATCGCGTAGGTCAGCCGGGTCGACGGTGGCCAATCGAAGGACGGAGCGACCGCACTGGCCGCCGACACCGGTGTCGCCGCAGCAGCCACCGCACTGGCGGCCGCGGCCGGGCTGCTCGCCTCGAGTTGCGGCAGCACGGGTTGCGATGCGGCGGCCACCTGCGGCAGGAGTTGGTCGGGCACCGGTGGCGGCACGGCCTGCGGCATCGACAACGGCTCGACCTTGACGACGATCTCATCCAGCGGTGAACTCGCCGGCGCCGACGCGGGCGACGCCACCTTGGCCACCGCGCGGCGCGGTCGCGGCGCCGGGCGCGGCCGCGGCGGTGCGGGCTCCGGTGGCGGCGCCACGGTCAGCTCGCGCACATAGGACACTTCGATGTGCCGCATCGCATCGCGCGAGGCGCCGAAGCCCAACCGGTCCTCCATCAACTCGTCGCTCAGCCACAGGTGCGCCAGCGTCACCGCCACGAGCAAGGCGACGCCGACGGGCCGCCGCAGCGGCGAATGCGCTACCGAACTCAGCGCCCCAGCCACGCGCGCCGCCTTGCCAGCGCCGGTGGCGATGCACCGGCGTCCAGCGCCAGCCGCCATTGCTGCCGCAGCGGCGAACGCACATCGGGCTGCAGCCTCAGCGTGTGCAGCCGCCGCTCGCGCACCAACAGCAATTCGAACGGCCGATCACGCACCGTCCATTGCAGCGCTTCGTCGAGCCTGCGCACTCGCCAGCCGTCGACGGCGAGCAGCTCGTCGCCCGCACTCACGCCGGCGCGCGCTGCCGCGCTGTCGGTGGCCACCGACTTGACCTGCACGCCGGTCAACGGGCCCTCGCTCAACCGCAAACCGAGGCTAGCCGCCATCGGGGTGGCTTCCTTTTGCACCGCCACTGCGGCCGACTCCAACAGCCGCTGCAGCGGCAACTCCGCCGTGCTATGCACCCAATGGTGCAGCTCGCGCGCCAGCGCGCGGTTGGCGGCAGCCTCGACGGCCTGCAGGATGTGCTGCTCGGCGATCGGCCCGCCGCGGTGGCGGCGCCACAGGCTCCGCATCACCGCGTCCAGCGAACTGCCCGTCTCGCGCAGGCTCAAGTCGAGCGCCAAGCCGACCAGTGCGCCCTTGGCGTAGTAGCTCACCGTGATGTTGGGTGTGTTCTCGTCGGGCCGATAGAACTTGATCCAGGCCTCGTAGCTGGCTTGCGCCAGGCTGTGCACCCGGCGGCCCGGCGTGGCAAGCACGCCGTTGATGGTCTTGACGATCGATGCCAGATAAGCAGCCGCATCGATCAACCCGGCGCGCAGCAGCAGCAGATCGTCGTAGTAGGAGGTGAAGCCTTCGAAGAACCACAGCAGTTGGGTGTGGTTCTCGCGCGAGTAGTCCAGCTGCGCGAACTCGGCGGGCTTGAGCCGCTTCACGTTCCAGGCGTGGAAGTACTCGTGGCTGATCAGCCCCAACAGGTCCAGGTAGGCCTCGTGAGGCGCTCCCATGTCGGGCCGTGGCAGGCTGCGCCGCGGCGCCTGCAACGCGGTGCTGGCGCGATGCTCCAGGCCGCCGCGGCCGTCTTCGGTGGTGTTCAGCGCAAACAAGTAGTGGGCAAACGGCGGCTGCGCGCGGCGGCCGCGGCCGTGCCAGAACGCGATCTGCGCTTCGCAGACGCGCTGCGCATCGGCCAGCAGCCGCTCGCCGTCAAAGCCCGGGTACGCACCGGCAACGACAAACTCGTGCGGCACCCCGCCGGCCCGGAAGCGCCCGCGCCAGAAGGTGCCCAACTCGAACGGATGGTCGACCAACTCGTCATAGTCGGCAGCCTCGAAGGCCTGCCTGGCACCACGCACCGGCGGCATCGCGGTGGCGATCTGCCAGCCACGCGGCAGCGATGCGATCTCGATGCGGTGCGCCTGCGACTCGCAGCCATCGGCGCGCAGGCACAGGCTGGTGGCGTTGAAGAAACCCCGCTGCGCGTCGAGAAAGGCGGCGCGCACCGAGGTGTCGAAGGCGTAGACGCTGTAGCTCACCTTCAGCGCGGCGCGGCCCTTGCATTGCGCAACCCAGCGCGCCTTGTCGACTTGCCGCAGCGGCACTTCGCGCGCGCCCTGCCACGCCCGCATCTGCGACAGATGCCGCGCGAATTCGCGCACCAGGTAGCTGCCCGGTATCCACGCCGGAAGGCTCAAGGCCTGTTCGGATGCCGGGCGCTGCAGCGTCAACGTGACGCGGAATTGATGGCTGTGGCGATCTGCCGGCTCGATGCGGTAGCGGGGCATGTGATCACATTGTCGCTCGCGACTTTCCCAAGCAAACACCGCGGATCCGGCTTTGCCGGTCCGCTGGTGTTGCCCCCTCGAGGGGGAAGCGGCCGCTAGGCCGCTACGGGGGTGGGACCTTCACCGCTTGGCCGCGGCGACCAGCCGGCTTTCCAGCTGGTCGGCCGGCAGGGCGCCGGGGGATCGGCTGCCGTCTTCGAACACCACCGCTGGCGTGCCGGTGACGCGGCTGCGGTTGCCCAGCGCCAGGTTGCGTTCGAGCGCCGAGCTGTCGCAGGCGCCGATCGACTTGGGCGGCGCGTTGCCTTCGACCATCCAGCTGCGCCAGACCTTGCCAGGCTCGCGTGCGCACCAAATGTCGCGCGCCTTGACGTTCGAATCGGGGCCGAGGATCGGGTAGAGGAAGGTGTAGATCGACACGTCCTTGAGTGCCAGCAGGTCGCGCTCGAGCTTCTTGCAGTAACCGCAGTTGGGGTCACCGAAAACAACCAGCTTGCGCGCGCCACTGCCCTGCTTGATGAGGATTGCATCCTTGAGCGGCAGGCTCGCGAAATCGATCTGCGTCAGCTTGGCGATGCGCGCCTCGGTCAGGTTGGCTCGCGACTTGGTGTCGATCAGGCTGCCCTCGATCACGTAGTGGCCCTGCTCATCGGTGTAGAGCACTTCGGTGCCGATGCGCAGCTCGTAGAGGCCCGGGATCGGTGTCTTGCTGACCTCGTCGATCGGCGGGAAGTTGGGCAGGCGTTCACCCAGATTCTTGCGAATGGCCGCCTCGTCGGCCCACGCGGTGACGCCGATCGCCAGCGACCAGACGACGAACAGACTGCGAACGAATGACATTCCCGAACCTTTCATGGCATCAGCCGTCGAGTGCTTGCGCAGCGAGCCATCGTTTGGCGGGGGCGGCACGATTGACCAGACCCATGCCACGGTTGCGAAGTTCCCGCACCCAGGCACGTTCCGACGCAAAACCGTGCACCAGTGCATCGGTCAGCCAAGACATCGATCTCACCGGCCACGCCCGTGCCCGCGCATACCGGTGCAGTAACCGTTCGTCGTTCAGTGCGCGCCATGGTTCGCGCGCGGCCAGCGTGTCGGCCAAGGCCAGCACGTCGCCGAAGCCGAGATTGAGCCCTTGGCCGGCCAGCGGGTGCACCACGTGGGCAGCATCGCCCACCAGCACCCAGCCCGCGCCGCACACAGGGCGCGCGCTCGCAACGGCCAGCGGCCAAGCCGCTCGCGGGCCGGCCAGTCGCAGCCCGGCCGGCATGTCGGGGCTGGCGCCTTGCAGTTCTGCCTCGAAGGCAGATGCGTCCATTTGCATCAGCACGGCAGCGCGCTCTTGCGGCAGCGACCACACCAGCGCGAACGAGCGCTCGGCCAGCGGGCGATCGAACGGCAGCAACGCCAACACGTCGGGTGAGCGAAACCACTGATGAGCCACGCCTTGGTGACCGTCCGTCGCGCTCAGGCGCGCGGCGATGGCGGTGTGGCCGTAGCCATGGCGATCGAACTGGACGCCGACCGCCGCGCGCGAGGCCGAGTCTTTGCCTTCCGCGTAGACCGTCAACGCCGCAGCGGGTGGCTCGTCGCTGCGCCGCACATGCGCCGCAAACTGCAGCGCGGCGTTCAGCGCAGCGTCGAGTTCCATGGCGTCGACGATCCACGCCAGCGCGTCGACGCATTGCGTCCAAGACGAGAATTTCAGGCGCCCCTCGGGCCGGTCGCCGCGCACTTGCATCTCGTACACCGGCGTCACCGCATCGGCCGGCAGCGCGTCCCACACCTTGAGGCGCTGCAGCAGGCGCCGCGACGCCGCATTGAGCGCGTAGGCGCGCACGTCCGGGCGCGCCGGGTCGGGTGCGGCAGCCGCACTCAGCGCGACCCGCAAACCCTGCTGGCCCAACGCCAGCGCCAAGCTCGTCGCGACGGCGCCGCGACCGCGAATGCTGACGTCCACCCCGTTCATGCGCCATTGTAGGGACGGCACCAGCCCGCCAGCGCCAAGGCAGAATCGGCACCGCCATGAGTGAGCAAACGGTCTCGATCGCCGGCCTGTACGTGCACCCCGTGAAATCGTGCGCGCGCATCGAAGTGGACCGCGCGCTGGTCACCGAAACCGGCCTCGAGTGGGATCGGCAGTGGATGGTTTTCGACCAACAGGGCGTCTTCGTCACCCAGCGCGACGAGCCCCGGTTGGCGCTGGTGCGGCCGACGCTGCGATCCAGCGATCTGGTGCTGCGCGCGCCGGGCATGCTGGCGCTGCACCTGGCGCTCGACGCGATCGAGCGCGAGACCACGGTGCGGGTCTGGAACGACCGCGTGGACGCAGGCGACATGGGCGACCTGGCAGCGCAGTGGTTCAGTGACTTTCTGGGCCGGCCGGTGCGCCTGGCGCGTTTCGATCCCGAGGTGCAGCGCGCGTCCGACAGCCGGTGGACGGGCGGCGCTCGAGCGCTGGCCGCGTTCGCCGACGCGTTTGCGCTACTCGTGGTGTCGTCGGCCTCGATGGCTGAACTCAATCGCCGTCTGACCGCGCGGGGGGCTGCTGCGGTGCAGTCCGACCGCTTTCGACCCAATCTCGTGCTCGATGGCCTGGGCACCCATGAGGAAGACTGGATCGATCGCATCGGGTTCGACACCCCCGACGGCCCAGTCGTGCTGCGGCTGGTCAAGCCGTGCGCGCGTTGTTCGATTCCCGATGTCGACCCGCAACGCGGCGAGCCCGACCATGCGGTGAGTGCTGAGTTGGCCGCCTACCGCGCCGATGCGCGCCTGAATGGGCAAATCACTTTCGGCATGAACGCCATCGTCGAGCAGGGCATCGATCGCTGGCTGCACGTCGGAGCGACCGGCCGCGCCACGGTGCGGTTCGACTGAGCCCGCGTCCACCGCCGACGGGCCGGTAACGGCGCACCGTAAAATCACGACGCATTGCGCCGGCGCCGAAGCGTCGCTCGCGCTCGCATCACCACACCCCTTCCCGACTGCCGAAAGCGCGCCATGAGCCTGAAGTGCGGCATCGTGGGCCTGCCCAACGTGGGCAAGTCCACCCTGTTCAACGCCCTCACGAAAGCCGGCATCGCGGCCGAGAACTATCCGTTTTGCACCATCGAGCCCAACATCGGCATCGTCGAGTTGCCCGACCCGCGGCTGACAGCGCTGGCGGCGATCGTGAAGCCAGAGCGCGTGGTGCCGGCCATCGTGGAGTTCGTCGACATCGCCGGCCTGGTGGCAGGCGCCAGCAAGGGGGAGGGACTGGGCAACCAATTTCTCTCGCACATCCGCGAGACCGACGCCATCGTCAATGTGGTGCGCTGCTTCGAGGACAGCAACGTGATCCATGTCGCCGGCAAGGTCGACCCTGTGGCCGATATCGAGATCATCCAGACCGAGTTGTGCCTGGCCGATCTGGCCACGGTCGACAAAGGGCTGCAGCGGCAGACCAAGCTCGCCAAGGCCGGCGGCGACAAGGAGGCGCAACGCCTGGTCGACGTGCTCCACCGCTGCCAGGCCGCGTTGAACCAGGGACGCCCGGTGCGCTCGCTGGACTTCAGCAAAGAGGAGCGGGCGGTCCTGACTCCGCTTTGTCTGATCACGGCCAAGCCCGCCATGTACGTGGCCAACGTGGCCGAAAACGGTTTCAGCGACAACCCGCTGCTGCAACGGCTCGAGCAATTCGCCGGCCGCGAGGGCGCGCCGGTGGTGGCGATCTGCGCCAAGACCGAAGCCGAACTGGCCGAGATGGACGATGCGGATCGCCAGCTGTTTCTGGCCGAAATGGGCCAAAGCGAGCCGGGCCTGAGCCGGTTGATTCGCGCGGCGTTCAAGTTGCTCGGCCTGCAAACCTACTTCACCGCCGGGCCGAAGGAGGTGCGGGCCTGGACAATCCACATCGGCGACACCGCGCCGCAAGCAGCCGGCGTGATCCACACCGACTTCGAGCACGGCTTCATCCGCGCGCAGACGATTGCCTACGACGACTACATCGCCCAGCGCGGCGAACAAGGGGCCAAGGAGGCCGGGAAGATGCGCGCCGAGGGCAAGGAGTACGTCGTCCGAGACGGCGATGTGATGAACTTCTTGTTCAACGTCTGAGGCTCTCGATTCATATGTTAGCGAGCGCTAGCACTTTCATAAACCCATTGAAAAGCACGTGATCTGCCACTTAGCACTCTTAGCCACGGAGTGCTAATATGGCGGAACCAAGTTTCCAAGAAGTGGTCTGAAAGTCCGATGAACGCACAAGCTTCTTCTGCCCTTGCCCTGCGCGATCCGTGGGCGATGGTGCCGTCGCTCGGCAACCTCGACGCCTACATCTCGGCGGCCAACCGACTGCCGATGCTCACCGCCGAAGACGAATCGTCCCTGGCTCGCCAATGGCGCGAACACGGGGACGTGCAGGCTGCGGGCCGGCTGGTGTTATCGCACCTGCGACTGGTGGTGTCGGTTTCGCGCCAGTACCTGGGCTATGGCCTGCCGCAAGGGGACCTGATTCAAGAAGGCAACGTCGGCCTGATGAAGGCGGTCAAGCGATTCGACCCCGAGCAGGGCGTTCGACTGGTGAGCTACGCGCTGCACTGGATCAAGGCGGAGATGCACGAATACATCCTGCGCAACTGGCGTCTGGTGAAGGTCGCCACCACCAAGGCGCAGCGCAAGCTGTTCTTCAACCTGCGCTCCATGAAGCAAGCGATGAAGAGCGACGCCGTCGACGGCGCCACCCATCGCAACACCCTCACGCCATCCGAAGTCGACCTGGTTGCGAAGCAACTCAACGTCAAGCCGGAAGAAGTGGTCGAGATGGAAACCCGTCTGGCCGGCGGCGAGTTGGCACTCGAGCCGCAGTCCGACGACGGCGAAGAAAGCTTCGCCCCGATCGCCTACTTGGCCGACGACAGCGGCGAGCCCACGCAAGTACTCGACGCACGCCGCCGCGATCGCCTGGTGGCGCAAGGCATCGGCAGCGCGCTCGACACGCTCGATGCGCGCAGCCGCCGCATCGTCGAGCAGCGCTGGCTGGCGGTGAACGACGATGCCTCGGGTGGCATGACGCTGCACCAACTGGCCGCCGAATACGGCGTCAGCGCCGAGCGAGTGCGTCAGATCGAAGTGGCCGCGCTGAAGAAGATGCGCAAAACACTGGAAGCCCTGAACTGAGGGGCATGAGCGCCGGTCAGGCGCTGTCGCGCAACAGCGCGCGAATGTCGTCTTCCAGGGCCTTGGGGCCCGCGCCATAGCGGCTGAATAGCCGGATACGCCCCTGCGGGTCGAAGATATAGGCACCGGCCGTGTGGTCGATCGTGTAGCTCGACTCGGTCTTGCCGGGTACCTTGGCAAAGAACACCTTGAATTCACGCGCAGCCTGCTGAGTCTGTTCGGCGCTGCCGCGCAAGCCGACGAAGCCCGCGTTGAAGTTGTCGACGTAGGCCTTCAACACCGCGCCGGTGTCACGCTCGGGGTCGACGGTGACGAAGATGCCCTGCAGGCGCGCGCCGTCGTCGCCCAACGCGTGCTTGACCTGCGACAGCTCGGCCATCGTGGTGGGGCACACGTCGGGACACTGCGTGTAGCCGAAGAAGACCACCACGACCTTGCCCTTGAACTCGCCGAGGTTTCGCGGCTTGCCCTCCGCATCAGGCAGCTCGAGTTTGCGAGCGTACTCGGCACCGGTGATGTCGATCGAGCTGAACGATGCCTTCGGGGTTGAGCCCGCCGGTTTGTCGCCGCAGCCCGCCAAGCCCGCGCACACCATCAACGCAGACACCCACACACATCGCCGCATTTGCATCGTCGTCACCCGATCCATGGTCGCAAATAGTGATCCAGCAGCAGCGCCGCGAACAGCAGCGACAGGTGCCAGATCGAAAAACGAAACGTCTTCCGCGCCAGCGCGTCGCTGTAGTGTCGCCACAAGCGCCACGCATGTGCGATGAAGCCAAAACCGAGCACCGTAGCGGCCAGCAGGTAGAGCAGGCCACTCATGCCGTACACGAACGGCAGCAGCGTGGCCGCAAAAAGCACCAGCGTGTACAGCAGCACATGCAAGCGCGTGAACTGCGAGCCGTGGGTCACTGGCAGCATCGGCAGTCCGGCACGACGATAGTCCTCGCTGCGGTACAGGGCCAGCGCCCAGAAGTGCGGCGGCGTCCACAGAAAGATGATCAGGCACAACAGCATCGCCTCCGGTCCGACGTCGTTGCGCATCGCTGCCCAGCCGAGCACCGGCGGCATCGCGCCCGAGGCGCCGCCGATCACGATGTTCTGCGGCGTCAGCGGCTTCAGGATCACCGTGTAGACGATCGCATAGCCGATGAAGGTGGCCAGCGTCAGCCACATCGTCAGCGGGTTGACTTCCACGTACAAGAGCGCCGAGCCCGCGGTGCCCAGCAGCAGCGAAAACGACAACGCCTGCCCGTCGCTGAGTTCACCGCGCGCGGTCGGCCGCCAGGCGGTGCGCGCCATCTTGCGATCGACCTGACGCTCCACCAGGCAGTTGAATGCGGCCGCGGCGCCAGCCACCAACCAGATGCCGACCGTCGCCGCCACCGTCACGCGCCACGGCGGCAGGGCTGGCACCGCCAGCAGCATGCCGATCACCGCGCAAAACACGATCAGTTGCACCACGCGCGGCTTGGTCAGCGCCATGTACTGCGACACACGCGACACGCGGCGCGGCGGCGCGGTGGTGGCTGGGGTGCTGGTGGCCATCGCCTGCGCCCTACGCTCGATGCCGCTGCCAGCGCGCCTCGCCGGCCGGCTGCGCGATGGCGGTGTGCGCACGGCCGCGGCTTGCCAACCCCGTGAGCACGGCCACCAGGGCGGCGGCGCCCCCGGTGTGCAACAGCGCCGTCAGCAGCGGCCAATCGAGCAGCACGTTGCTCAAGCCGCTGAACACCTGCACCGCGAGCAGCGACAGCAGCCAGACCGCAGCACGCCGATCCTGGCGTCCACCGCCTCGCCACAGGCGGATCGACAACGCGACCACGGCCATGCCGACCAGCAACGCGACCCCGCGATGCACCATCTGAATGGCGACCAGTGCCTTGAAGTCGACATAGCCCTCCGAGCCGGCGCGCCCGAGCTCGCGCAACAGCACGAAACCCTGTGCATAGTTGGCCTCAGGCCACCACTGGCCGTTGCACTGCGGAAACCCGCGGCAAGCCAGCACCGCATAGTTGCTGCTGACCCAGCCGCCGAGCGCAATCTGCAGCGCCAGCACGGCCAGCACAGCCATCGCCGCGCGCGCCGCAGGCAACGGTGCAGAGCGCTGCAGCGATTGCAACTGCGCCACCAGAAAGGCCAGCAGCACCATGCCACCGAGCAAATGCGCCGTCACCACCGCGGGATAGAGCTTCAGCGTGACCGTGTACTTGCCGAACAACCCTTGCACAATCACCCATGCGAGCGCGGCGGCCGCCCACCACGGCGCCCGATCGAGCGCCGCGCGGGCACGCCACAGCACGACATTGAGCACCAGGATCAGCGCGCCGACTGCCATGGCCAGATAGCGGTGGATCATCTCGATCCATGCCTTGGACACGGTCACCGGGCCCGTCGGCATGGTGCGTTGGGCGGCATCGATCGCCGACGCAGCGGCAAGCGGGCTGGCCTGCCCATAACAGCCGGGCCAGTCGGGGCAGCCCAGACCCGAGTCGGTGAGCCGCGTGAATGCACCGAACACGATCAGGTCTGCCGTGATGAATGCAGTGAGCGCGGCGAGCGCGACATGGCGCGACAGCGCGGCGGTGCGGCGCTGCCGCCACCACCACAGCGCCAGCACCAGACCGGCCAGCAAGGTGGCGATCGACAGCAGCTCCAGTGCAGGGGCCATGTCAACCGCGGCCGCAGGATTCATCGCCATGTCATCGGCCCGGTGTGTCCCAAGCGGCCGAGGCACGCATCAAGCGCTCGAGGTCGCGCCTGAGCTTGGATGGATCGGGCGCCGCCGGCATGCGCATCATCCATTCGCCCATCGGATCGACGAGGTACAAGTGATCCTCGAGTGATTGACCGGCCGCGGGCTTCAGCCATGCCGCAACCACCGCGCGCGGCAGCCGCAGCACGGTGACTGGCGGCAGCGAAGTCAACGCCTGGTGCAACTCAGGCTTCAGCGCCGCCTCGTCGGTGATCAGCCAGACCTTGTCCATGCGATCGCGCTCGCGGCCCAGCATCTCGCGCAACTGGCGCTGCAGGAACAGGCGCTGCTCACAGCCCGCATCGCAGGCGGCGGGGCCCACCACGATCAACAGCCATTGCCCCTTGAGCGAACGCAGCGGCACGGCACCGCCTTGCAAATCTGCGGCCACCACATCGGGCATCGCGACGCTGGGTTGAATCAGCGTGCCATAGGCCGCCTCGCCGCCGCCCGGTCGCGCAACGTAAAACGCCCAATAGCTGGCGATCACCGGCGCCGCGCATACCAGCAGGATCAGCGCCATCTGCAAGCGGCCCGACCAGGTGCGGCGCTGGCGCTCGTCCACCACCGCCAGCGGCAGCGAATGCACCGTCATCGCCAGGGGTTCAGCTTCTTTGTCCACGTCGCGGTGAGATCCAACCGTACCAAAGCGCCAATCCGGCGATCAGCGCGCACAAGGCAAACCATTGCAGCGCATAGCCTTGGTTTTTCCACACGTCCTGCGGCGGCTCGGGCCACTCGCGCTGCAGCGCATCGGGGACCTCCGGTGCCGACAGCTGCAGCAGCGACAGCGGCCTCAAGGTCAGCCCCACCTCGTGCGCCAATTGGGTGGGATCGAGATTCTGCCGTATCGGCCCCGACTCGGGCGATGACGACAACGCCAGCCGCGGCGACGGCCAGGTGGCGATGCGCGCCTCGAGGCGCACGTTGCCATCGGCCAGCGGCGCCGCGGGCACGTGGGTACGGTCGGCCGCATCGCGCGGCGCCCAGCCGCGCAGCACCAGCACCGCATCACCCGGCGCGATCAGCAGCGGGGTGACGACGACGAATCCGGCCAGACCCTGCTGCGCGCGGTTGTCCAGATACAGCGTGTGGCCAGGCGTCCAGCGCCCCTCGATCACGATGCGCCGGTGCAGGGTTGCTGCGATGTCGGCGGGCTCACGCGGCAGCAGCGACCCGGCCAGCGGGTCGAGCTGCGCACGGGCCCGCCAGGCCAGCCCGATGGCAGTCTTTTGAGCGGCACGATCGAGCTGCCACAGGCCCAGGCGCGCAGTCGCCACCATCGCCAGCACTGCCCCGAGCCAGACCAGCCAGCTTGCAGCGCGAGCGTTCATTCACCTGCGCCAAGCGCGCCAGCCGCGATAAGCTGCCTGCATGAAAGCGCTGATCGTGGTGGTGCTGGTGGCAATCGTGTTCGTGCTGGGCAGCGCCGGCGTGGCCATGCTCAGGCGCCCACCCGATAGCAAGCCACACAGCGCGCGCATGGCGCGTGCGTTGGCACTGCGCGTGCTGTGTGTCTTGCTATCGGGTGGGCGCCTGAGCATGGCCACGCCGGCGCTGCCCAGCACGAACACGATTGCCACCAGCACCACCACGATCAGCGCTTTCATGCAGGCAGCTTATCGCGGCTGGCGCGCTTGGCGCAGG